>CALQPL010000115.1 GCA_943332445.1 Bifidobacterium breve | reverse complement strand
TCGGGGTGCTTCTCAACGCCTGGATTGCGTATCGCATTCGCCCGGTCTTTCGAGGACTTTCGCTCGAGCAACAAAACCTTGACCGATATCGCGTGGCTCTTGAACCTTTCCGTCGGGCGATCCTGATCGCAGCTGCTGCAGGTTTGTTATTGATCGGGGGCACCTCGGCGGCGACGCAGTGGGGCACATATTTGTTGTGGCGAAATGGCGTTGACTTTGGAACCACTGATCCGCAATTTGGCCGCGACATTTCGTTCTTTACTTTTGACCTTCCGTGGTATCGCTTCTTGCTCGGTTTTGGTTTTGCCGTTCTGATTCTTTCCATCCTGTTGTCCCTGGTCGTGCATTACATCTACGGCGGAATCCGCCTGCAAACTCCAGGCGAGCGGTTTACTCCTGCGGCCACTGCGCACATTTCGGTCTTGCTGGGCATTTTTATGTTGTTGAAGGCCGTGGCCTATTGGTTTGACCGCTTCCAGCTGGCGGTGACTCCCAATTCACTGTTCACCGGGCTCAACTACGCCCAAGTCAACGCGGTTTTGCCGGCGAAGAACATCCTGATGTTTATCGCTGTTATTACTGCAGGGCTGTTCATCTTCAATGTCTTCCGTCGCACGTGGGCGCTGCCGTTAGCCGCTGTTGGTCTCTTGGCGTTCTCCGCGATCGTGATTGGTTCGCTGTATCCCGCATTCGTGCAGCGTTTTCAAGTCAGCCCCAGCCAGGCGACCAAGGAGCAACCCTTCATCCAACGCAACATCGACGCGACGTTGAGTGCCTACGACCTGACGGGTGTTGAAAAGCAGGAGTATCAAGCCAAAGACAAGACGACAGCCAAGGCCATTGCCTCGGATCGGTCAACAATTAACAACGCACGTCTTCTCGACCCAGCCATCGTCCCGCCGACGTTTAATCAGTTGCAGCAAATTCGTGGGTATTACTCCTTTGCCGATACGTTGGACGTTGACCGATACAAGATCAACGGCAAGCAGCGGGACTCGCTAGTGGCGCTGCGTGAGATTAATCTTGCGGGCATTCCTGAAAGTAACTGGATCAACAACACCACGGTGTTCACTCACGGTTTTGGCTTTACCAGTGCCTTCAGTAATACGGCCAATGCCGATGGAGCGCCCGCGTTCTTCGAGAGCAACATTCCACCCAAGGGCGCGCTCGACATCAAGCAGCCCAGGGTGTACTTCGGCGAGAACTCGCCGGTCTACTCCATCGTTGGCGGCCCGGCAGGATCAGTGCCCCAGGAACTGGATTACCCAGACGATGCCAGCGCCAACGGTCAACGTAATAACACCTACGGGGGCACGGGCGGTGTCCCAGTGGGTTCGCTGTTCAACAAGCTCGTGTTTGCCGTCAAGTACCAAGAGGGCAACATCTTGCTGTCGAACTTGGTCAATTCAGAATCCAAGATTTTGTATGAGCGCAACCCAAGCGATCGCGTGAAGAAGGTCGCCCCCTGGCTGACCCTCGATAGTGACCCGTACCCATCCGTGGTCAACGGAAAGATCGTGTGGGTGGTTGACGCTTACACAACCACGAATGGCTATCCCTATTCCACGCGAACTCAGTTGGGTGAAGCAATCGCCGACTCCATCACGGCTGATTCCCAGTTCGTTCAAGCCCAAGCCGGTACGGATGTGAACTACATCCGCAACTCCGTCAAGGCAACCGTTGACGCCTACGACGGAACGGTGTCGTTGTATGAATGGGACACTAAGGACCCAGTTCTTAAGTCGTGGGCTGCAGCGTTCCCCGGCTCGATCAAGCCACGTTCGGAAATCGAAGCTGCACTCTTGCAGCACGTGCGTTATCCCGAAGACTTGTTCAAGGTGCAGCGAGAGCTGTACTCGCGCTACCACGTGCAAGATGCCTTGGCGTTCTATAGCGGACAAGACTTCTGGACGATCCCCAATGACCCGACCAAAATCAGTGAGGGTCAGCCACAGCCTCCGTACTACTTGACGTTGAAGATGCCTGGAACGACCAAGTCGGCGTTCTCGTTGACCTCAACGTTCTCACCCAACAACCGGCAGACCTTGGCGGCCTTCATGGCGGTCAATGCTGAACCTGGACCAAATTACGGCAAGATTCGCGTCTTGGAATTGCCACGCAACACCACCATCCCAGGTCCGGTGCAGGTGCAGAACAACATTGAGTCTGACCCATTGATCTCGTCGCAACTTTCGTTGCTGCGTCGAGGTGGTTCCGATGTGGAGATTGGCAACTTGCTTAGTCTTCCTGTTGGTGGCGGTTTGCTCTACGTGGAGCCGATCTACGTACGGGCTTCGCAAACTGACTCGTTCCCGCTCTTGCGTAAGGTCGCCGTTTCGTTCGGTTCGCGTACTGCGATGGCAGATACGTTGGACCAAGCGTTGCGCAGCATCTTCCTTGGTGACACCGGCAACTCGAACTCCAATGAAACGGATTCAGGAACCGTCGTCACACCTCCGTCCACGGTTGCGACCTTGGACCAAGCTCTGGATGCCGCCACGAAGGCCTATGACGATGCCCAAGCTGCCTTGCGACGTGGCGACCTGACCGCCTTTGCCGAAGCCCAGAAGCGCTTGGGTGAAGCCCTGGACAAGGTGGCCGCTGCTCGAGGAACAACTGCGTCGGGGTCACGAATTCCATCGTTTGCGCGACTGAGCACTTCAAAGAAGTAGTTGTTGTGACCTGGCCTAGTACGTTCGTTGGTTTCGACCTGGAAACAACGGGCATTAGCCCCTCGTCGGATCGGATCGTTTCAGCCGCAGTAGTCGCGATGAGTCAGGATTCGATTCTGGCCGCGCATTCGTGGCTAGTGAATCCAGGTATCGCCATTCCGGCGGAGGCAACAGCCGTTCATGGCATCACCAATGAGCGCGTGGCTGCCGAAGGTCAAGCAGCAGCTGATGCGGTGCAGGAGATTGTGACGCAACTGCGGGCAGCTTGGGACAATGGGTTGCCGGTCGTGGCCTACAACGCGGCCTTTGATATTCCTTTTATCTGGCACGAGGCTGATCGACACGGCGTCGAGACCGGCGCCATGGGGGTAGTCCTTGACCCGTTGGTGATTTGGCGACAACTTGAGAGGTATCGCCCGGGCAAGAAGCGCCTTGCGGATGCTGTTTCACGCTTTGGACTCAGCGTTGAGGATGCTCACGAAGCCATGGCTGATGCCAAAGCAGCTGTCGAAGTCATGTTCAACTTGGTGGAATTGGGCAGCCTGAGTGACGTCGCACTTGATGAGATGATGACCTCTCAAGCGTCGTGGCATCGTGAGTGGGCCGTGGATTTCAAGGCCTGGCTTGAAGAGCGTGGAAAAGATGCGTCAGACATCAGCCTGACGTGGCCGATGTAGTTGTTGATTGCTGGATGAGGGGGAGTAATGCCTGCACGCTGTATCCCAGAGCAACCCGTATTTGAAAACTCTGGTGAAGAACGCGCCTTTAAGGCACTTCGGGCCCAACTACCAGCCGAAGCCGTCCTTTTGCACAGTGTGTGGTTTATGGATAGAAAGCGAAATGATCGCGAAGCGGACTTCATTATTTTGTGGCCTGGCGTGGGCTTCGTTGTCATTGAGGTCAAAGCAGGTGAGATCTGGTTTGAGAATGGTGCGTGGTGGCAACGTCATCCCACCGGTCCTGGTGAAATTCATCCCGTTGAGCAGGCTAGAAATGCCAAATATTTGATGAATGAGTACCTGCTCAACAATTCAGGCATTCCCAGAAATGTATTCAAGGGCCACTTTGTGTTGTTTCTTGACACCGAGGCTACAGATCGTTTGCGCACTCCGGAGATTTTGCCTGAATTGACATTGACCAAGAATGACATGAATTCATTGGCTTACCGCATCGAATACGCAATGAAGAATTTTACTGACGACGTCGGCACAATCCCGGATGAGGAATGGGTAGCGGACGCCAGCAAGGTTCTAGTCGGAGCATTTAATTTCCGCGAGAAGGTTGCAGCACTGCGCGCAGCAAACGATGATCAGGTGGAGCGGCTGACACGTACCGAAGCGCGAGCTTTACGAGCAATGCGGGAAGTTCGGCGCTTCCAGGTGGTGGGTGGTCCTGGTAGCGGAAAAACCTGGGCCGCCCTACATCAAGTTAAATTCCTCGCAGAAGCAGGCGAATCTGTCGGGCTGTTGTGCTTTAACCGTGGACTCAGGGAATGGCTGAGCAAAGAAGTCGCAACGTGGCCCACTGAAGTTAGTGAGCGAGTGACGGTGGAGAACATCCACTCACTGGGACGGTCATGGGGTGTGGAAATTCCTGAGGCGCCCGATACTGACTTCTGGGAGAGCGATTTCTTCGAATCCTTTAGCGCCGTTATCAAGGATCGTCCGATAGGTCTGAAGTTTGACTCGCTGGTGATCGATGAAGCACAGGATTTTGAACCCCAGTGGGTTCGGACCCTGCTGGGGACACTGCGTGATCAGGAAAAGGGTGGCCTTTTTCTCTTTGGCGACGAAGATCAAGGGGTATTT
>CALQPL010000114.1 GCA_943332445.1 Bifidobacterium breve | reverse complement strand
GTGAATGGCGAAGCGCCCATCGTGGTGATGACCACGGAGGTTTTGCGCAACATGCTCTACGCCGACAGCCACACCCTGAACGGTCTCACGCATGTGGTCATGGACGAGGTGCACTATTTGGCCGATCGGTTCCGCGGGGGAGTCTGGGAAGAAGTCATCATCCACTTGGACGAGACGGTCACCGTTGCTGCGCTGTCCGCGACCGTCAGCAACGCTGAGGAATTTGGCGAATGGCTCGGGACGGTTCGGGGAAATGTTGATGTCGTCGTCAGCGAACGTCGCCCCGTTCCGCTCTGGCAGCACGTGCTCACCAACGATCGAATGTACGACCTCTTCGTTGATGACAATCAAGAAGTGGTTAATCCCGAATTGATTGCGTTGTCACGACAGGACATCGAAGATCAGCGCTTCCAGGACCGCCATCGCAAGTTTTCTGGGCAAGGTGACCGACACCGCCGGCGCGGTCGCACAGCGAGTCAGCGCGAGCCAGACCGCGTTGAAGAAGTCATCCGACTCGAACGCGCAGACCTCCTACCGGCCATCATCTTTGTTTTCAGTCGTAACGGATGCAACTCAGCGGTGTCTCACCTACTGCGAAGTGGTGTCCGACTCACGTCAGAGGCCGAACGCACCGAGATTGAAGCCTTCGCAGCCGAGCGTTGTGCAAGCATTCCGCCTGAAGACCTCTCGATCCTGGGATACGCCGACTTTGAACACGCCCTAGGCCGAGGCATTGCCGCGCACCATGCGGGCATGTTGCCGATGTTCAAGGAAGTGGTCGAAGAGCTGTTCACCCGAGGCCTGGTCAAGGTGGTTTTCGCCACCGAAACCTTGGCCCTAGGGATCAACATGCCGGCACGCTCGGTGTTGTTGGAGCGATTAGTGAAATGGAACGGCGAATCTCACGTTGAAGTCACACCGGGGGAGTACACCCAACTCACCGGCCGAGCAGGACGTCGTGGCATTGATATTGAGGGTCACGCGGTGGTGGCATGGCATCGCGGACTTGATCCCAACTCGCTGGCCGGACTTGCGTCCACCCGTACCTATCCCTTGAACTCATCCTTCAAACCGTCGTACAACATGGCGGTGAACCTGGTGGGTCAATTTGGTCGCCAGCAAGCCCGAACTCTGCTGGAAACCTCGTTTGCCCAGTTCCAAGCCGATCGTGGCGTGGTCGGACTGGTTCGCCATCAACGTCGCAACGAGGAACACCTGAGCGAATACCTCGGCCAGATGACGTGCCATCTCGGAGATTTCACCGAGTATGCGGGCCTGCGCCGAGCCCTCAGTGATCGGGAAACAGAACTGTCCAAACTTGGGTCGGCACAGCGCAAGGCCGAATCTGCCGCCGCTCTCGAGCGACTCGAAGTCGGCGACGTCATTGTCTTGGGGCAGGGCAAGCGGGCTCTCACAGCAGTGGTGATCGACAACCCCACCGCTGAACGACTGGACGGTCCGCGCCCACAGGTGTTGACCTCGGAGAAGCAGCTTCGCCGCCTATCAGCCGTCGAAGTGGCCATACCCGTGAAGCCGATCGCTCAACTCGCGATTCCGCGTAACTTTTCACCCCGCAATGCTGCATCGCGCAAAGAACTGACGACGATGTTGCGCGCACTCACCCCCGAAGTGAGCAACCCGGAGCGCAAACGCAAGGGCAGCGGCTCCAACGAGGATGAGCAGATCCTCGATCTTCGCGCCCAACTGCGAGGGCATCCTTGCCACGGGTGCAACGATCGTGAGGACCACGCTCGTTGGGCCGAGCGCTATTGGCGCTTGCTTCGCGAGAACGAATCGCTCGTCAAGCGCATTGAAGGTCGAACAAACAGCATCTCTCGCACCTTTGATCGTGTCTGTGCGGTGCTGACTGAGGGCGGATACCTGCGCGGCGATGAAGTCACCTCTTCAGGCGAAATGTTGGGGCGCATTTACAACGAATCTGATCTGCTAATCGCCGAAGCCCTGCGTGAGGGTTTGTGGGATGCACTATCGGCTGCCGAGTTGTGTGCGACTGTGTCGATCTTGGTGTACGAATCACGGCGCCCAGAAGATGCTGGCGCACCTGCGATTCCACCTGGAACTAATGAAGCCCTGTCTGAAACAGTGCGGCTGTGGGCCCGGCTTGAACGCACCGAGCGTGAACATGGGCTGTCGTTCTTGCGCGAACCAGATTTGGGCTTGGCCTGGGCTGCGCACCAATGGGCCAGCGGTCGCAGGTTGGATGTGGTGTTGAAGGAATCGGAATTGACCGCCGGAGACTTTGTTCGCGTGATGCGCCAACTCATTGACCTGCTCGGTCAGATTGCCAAAGCCGGAAGTCCGGCGATTCAAGGCACCGCCGATGCCGCTATTGATCAGTGCCGTCGAGGCATCATCGCGCTGACTGGATTGTGAGTTAGCGATTCCTGCGATTCATCGCTAATGCCTCAAGCACACGTTCCATGGAGCGCCCGAGAGCCAGACGTTGCGTCATGTCTTCCAGAGCATCAGGCCGAGCGGGCAAATGGGGTAGCGCATCATCAAGGTCAGCAGGGATGGGGACATCCCGAGCAACGGCGACGACAGTGGGAGCCACCTTCAAATAGTCAAGGCCCGCAAGAAGTTTGGTACGCACCGCTGGCTTGATGTCGCTGGTTTCATCGTGAGCGGCCGCAATGATGGAGTCCAAGTCGCCAAACTGGGTCACCAAGGCGGCTGCCGTCTTGTCGCCAATCCCACGGACGCCAGGCAATCCGTCGGATGCATCACCGCGCAGCGTCGCAAAGTCGAAATAGGACCGGCCTGGAATGGAGTACTTGGCACTGACCCACTCTTCATTGACCACTTCGACTCGGCTGACACCACGGGCAGCGGTGTAAAACACCCGGCGATCCAATCGGTTATCCACTAACTGAAAAAGGTCTCGGTCTCCGGTAACAATTCCCACGGCACATTCAGCGCGATGGGCCAACGTTCCGATCACGTCGTCGGCCTCGTAGTCGGCCACGCCGAGTGTGGCTAGTCCGATGTGCTCAAAAGCTTCAACGATCAAAGGAATTTGAATCGATAGTTCATCGGGCATTTCCGCAACAGCATCAACGCCACCGGCTGCGACCTCTGTACCGTCGTCTTCCGAGGCTTCCAGGACGCGATGCGCCTTGTATGAAGGAATCAATTCCACACGCCATGAGGGACGCCAATCAGCATCCATACACGCAACAAGGCGGGTGGGCTCGTGGTCTTGAACCAATCGCGCCACAAAATCCAACATTCCGCGAACCGCGTTGACTGGTGTTCCGTCGGGAGCACGCATCGTGTCTGGCATGCCATAAAAAGCTCGGTAGTACAGGGACGCTGTATCCAGTAGTAGCAGGCGCTCGGTCATGAACCCATCTTGCCCTGTCTAAATCAAAGGCGCGCCTGAACCTGTCAAAGCGTCAAAGTGAACGTAGCAATCTAAGATGGCGGGGTGAATAACGTAGGGGAGTTCAAGGCGCGCTTAGCGCAAGCCCAGGCCAGCGTGGCCAATCAGGAGTTGGCAGCGATGCTGTTGATCCCAGGAGCATCCATGCGTTACCTGACCGGTTATGACGCGCTCCTGCTCGAACGATTGACGTGCTTGGTTGTCCTGGGCGATGACGTGGCGCCAGTGCTGGTGGTGCCCGCACTCGAACGTCCCGCGGCTGTGGCCAGTGGTGTTGCGGACCTGGGCATCGACATCATGGATTGGCAAGAAACCGACGACCCCTACGCCCTGATTGCCCAACTTCTTCCTTCCACCGGTGTCATCGCTGTTGACAATCACATGTGGGCCGAAACGCTCATGCGGCTGACAGCGGCCATGCCTGAGGTCAACCACACTCTGGCCGGCTTGATTATCGATGAGCTGCGCGTGCGAAAGAGTGCAGGCGAGCTCGATGCCCTGCGTGATGCGGGAGCTGCCATCGATCGAGTGCATGCCCGCATGTCGACGTGGTTGACCGTGGGGCGCACCGAACGCGAAGTTGGACGCGACATTGCTGCCGCAATCATTGAAGAAGGTCACACCAGTGTGGACTTCGTGATCGTGGCGAGCGGACCCAATGGAGCCAGCCCGCACCATGAAGTCTCTGATCGCATCATTGAAGCCGGTGATGTCGTTGTGGTTGATATTGGTGGAACCACACCTCTGGGCTACTGCTCGGATTCAACCCGGACCTACGCCATGGGTTCAGTTGATCCGGGGTTTGCGCGCAACTACACCGCGTTGATGGCTTCTCAAGAAGCCGCATTTCAAGCCGCCACCATCGGCGCAACAGCCGAATCCATCGACGAGGCAGCGCGTTCGGTGTTGACCGCAGCTGGTCTGGGCGAGGTGTTTATCCATCGCACGGGGCACGGCATAGGAATGTCCACTCACGAAGAGCCTTACATCGTCAGCGGTAACCGCACTCCGATCCAGCCGGGAATGGCCTTTTCCATCGAGCCTGGCTTCTACGTCGAAGGCCAATGGGGTGCCCGACTCGAAGACATTGTGATCATGACGCCGCACGGCTGTGAACGCGTTAACCATCGTCCGCGCGAACTGGTGATCCT
>CALQPL010000113.1 GCA_943332445.1 Bifidobacterium breve | reverse complement strand
CCCATAAAAGTTAAAGCAGGAACGACCATCTTGTTCTTCCGCGAATACGGGGACTGGGGCTTTGATGTGCGCTCCACTGACACGACTGTGGTGCGCGAAGACCAACACCTCAAGGTCCACCAGTCCTCACAGATGCCGTGGATCCCGGTCGAGCTGGGTAGCCCCATGCGTTTCGACCTTGGCGGTTCACCCGTGCCGGGTCTGTTCATCAAGATGCTGCACAGGGACGAAAAGACGGGCTTTTACACCCGCTTAATCAAGGCCAAGCCAGGCTGGGTCGAACACCCCTTGGCCCACCACCCGTGTTACGAGGAGGCGTATTGCCTTGAGGGTGGGTTTGAGTACAACTACGGGGAAATGTGGCCCGGAACCTACTTCTTTCGACCGGCATTGATTCGGCACGGTGACTTCACGTCAGCCATGGATGAAGGGTGCACGTGGCTGGTCCGCTCCGATTCAGACCTTGTTGATTGGTACACCGACGATGCAAGAGTCGAAATGCACGGCACTCCACAAAATTACGGGCCAGAGTTTCCTGGCACCGCCATGCCGCGCATGCTTCAGCCTGTGCGCTCGCGGTCGATTGGTCCGTGGAGTGACCCGAGCTATACCTAAAGCGTGGTGACAACTGTGTAACTCAACCTTTCGGTGGATGCTGTTTCACCGTTTGGCTAGTTGATGGCTACAACCGTTCGTTTTAGTTAAAGATAACTAAAGGTGCTATCGCCTTTGTCCGACTGTGCGATTACGCAGACCTGTGTTTCTTGATGAACTTGGCATGTCCGCATCCGTGGACACTCAACTGTCACTAATCCTCTAGGGCTAGTGCACACATCAAGGAGAAAACAATGGAGTTCGCAAAGACCAAGCGTGGCACCTTGCTTGTCGCATCTCTCGCAACCGCTCTTCTCGTCGGCGGCGGCGTTGCATTCGCATACTGGACCACCACTGGTTCGGGTACCGGTTCGGCCGCAGCTGGCACCAGCAGCGCCGTGGTTGTCACCCAGACCAACACCGTGACCGGTCTGTACCCCGGAGGTCCTGCACAGGACATCAACCTGAACATTGCTAACAGCAACTCTGCTGCTCAGCGCTTGGAGACGGTTGCCATTTCCGTTTCGAGCACCTCTGACGCTGGCTGCACCGCCGCTGACTTCACCGTCACCGACGCCACCATCGCCGCTGAGGTTCCTTCTGGCTCCACCAACGCCTACCTCGGCTCTGCCACTGGCGCCACCATCAAGATGAAGAACGCTGCCACCAGCCAGGACGCTTGCAAGAACGTCACGATCAACCTCGCGTTTAACGCCAGCTGATCTGTTCTTCCGAAGTAATAGCAAAGCCCTAGAGGAGAAGTAATGAACAAGCCCAACAAGCTTCAGGTCGGCCGTGCGCCGCTTGAACTTGTTGGGCTTGTTCTACTCGCTGGGGTTTTCGTCCTGTTAGCCGTTATCTCGACCGCCAACCGTGGTGGAAATAACGAAGGCACGATCGCTCTGCCGCCGGCCGCAGTTGAGCCGACGCAGAGCATTGATCAACCACTGGCCGACCCCGCGAAGCGGTCGACCGTCAAGGTGGCCGGTACTCGCGTTGAAGTGGGTACCAGCACCGGTGGTGGATCAGGAACGGCCGAAACCGGTGGCGACGAATTGATCGCTACCGGCCCTGACGGAAAGCCACTTCCACAGAACCCGGCTCTTGAGCCAGGTACCGCAGTTACTTTGCGCTTTGGTGGGTTTGCTCCGCAGGCCAGCGTGGGAGTTGTGCTTCGCTCGACTCCACGCAACCTTGGTTCGATTCTTGCTGACAACGACGGAGCTGTGACCTACAGCTTCACCGTTCCAGCAGACCTTGAGCCAGGGCGTCACACCGTGACATTCACCGGCAATGCCACGGATCTTTCTACTGCTTCATCGTCACGCATTTCTGCAGCAACTGTTTCAAATGGCGTTAACACCGTGGTGTTTGAATTCACCAACTCTGTTGATGTCATTGATTTGACGCTGAGCTCTACTGTGAGTGGTCCGCTCCTGCCGGGTGTTTCCCGGACCCTCTTGGTGACGGTGAACAACCCCAACCCCTACCCCGCCAACCTGTACCGGGTTGACGTGGAAGTGGGAACCCCCGACGTGGCTGGCTGCCAGGCTGACTGGGTCAGTGCCGGTAATTACCTGTACTCATCCGGCCCTCAGCAGGTCATTCCGGCCAATTCAAGTATTTCGGTCGAATTGCCGATCCAACTACTGGATCTGTCTTCGACGGATCAAAGTGCTTGCCGGGGCGCGACTTTCCCATTAACGCTATTTGGACAAGGAGTGGGCGACTAATGCTTAATGCCACCCGCTCCATTTTCACCGGGATGTTCCGCCGTTTTGGCCTAGGAACCATCGCCGGTGTTGTTCTCGTTTTGGGAATGGGTGTCGCAGCATTTGCCTACTGGACCACTGTTGGTACTGGAGCAGGCTCTGCTTCAGCATCGGGATTGAATCCACCTACCAACGTTTCACTTGCTGTCGATGACAGTGCAGTGACGGTTTCGTTCACCGGTGTAACACCGACGAACGGCACCTTGAGCGGGTACTACGTCCAGCGCAACAACGGCAGTGTCACGAGCAACGCATGTGGCACCAACCCCGCCACTCCTGGATCGTTCTTGTCGCTGAGCGCCACGAGCTGTGTCGACTCCAGCGTTCCAAATGGCACTTACACCTACACGGTCACCTCAGTCCTGAAGACGTGGACGGCCACTAGTGCAGCCAGCAACTCACTGGTTGTTACCGGTGACACTCACGCTCCGACACAGGTCTTGAGTGTGACCAGCGCCAATGCCTACAAGTCTGGTTCGTTGGTGTACTTCCGTTCCGCTTCGGCTGGATCGTTGACTGTCAGCTCTGCTGTCACCGACGCGATCTCTGGCCCCGCTTCTGCTGCTTTCCCCGCAGTGAGCGCCTTTGGCTGGACGCACGCTGCTGAAACAGTGACCAGCGGAACGGGTGCAAACCCCAAGACTTACACCTCGAGCAACCTCTCGTGGAACGCCGGCGCTGCCACACCTTCGCTACTGACGGTGACTGCTAGGGACGTGGTTGGCAATGCGAGTAACTCCAGCCTGACCTTCTCGGCCGATGATGTTGCTCCAACCGGTGGCGCCTTGCGTGTGGCTGGTGTGGATGCAACCGCAGATGGTTCAACGTTCTACAGCACTTCAGGGACCTTCACTCAGAATTCCACCAGTGCGTTCACTGATGCTGACTCAGGAATCGCTTCTTCGGTCCTGGCTCGCCGCGTTGCGCCTTACTCGGGTGGTGTGTGTGGAACGTACGCGGTGGCATCGACCGTTGCCTCCGCGACGGAAAGCGGATTGGCCACGGGTTGCTACAAGTACCGCTTGGTCGGTACCGACAACGTGGGTAACACCGCAGTGATTTCGGTTACCGCCCTTGTGGATCGCGAAGCCCCGACGCAGACCCTCTCGGCAACGAGCGCTAACGCTTCAGTAACCGGCACGACCTTGTACTACAAGGGCGACATTGCCGGATCCACAACGTTGACCGCTGCTGTGACTGACGCTGCATCGGGCCCAGCCTCAGCAGCCTTCCCCGCCATTGCCACCAGTGGCTGGACTCACGCTGCCGAAACTGTGACTGCTGGCAGTGGATCCTCACCGACCTCCTACACCTCCAGCTCGTTTGCCTGGACTGGTTCTCCGAGCAACCCCACGGGTTACTCCATCACCGGATCTGACGTAGCCGGCAACACGGTCGCTACCGGACTGACCTTTGTTTCTGACACCACGATCCCTGTGACGGGCGCGCTGACCGTTAACTCCACGGGTGCGACGGTGTTGGGAACGACGTCCTCGAGCGCTGGAACGTTCAGCGGATCGTTCACTAACTTCACCGATGCAGGCGCGGGAATCGCAACGAGCGTTTTGACCCGCGAAACCGGAACCTTCAGCAATGGCAACTGCGTGCTTTACGGCACCCCGGTCGTCATTGCGTCGATTTCCGAGTCTGGTCTGTCCGGTGGTTGCTACCGCTACACCTTGACCGGCACCGACAAGGTGGGCAACACCACGAGCTTGACCAGCACGGTCACCATTGACCCGACCGCACCTGCGCAAACCTTCAGTGAAACTGGCGCGAACTCGTACGTCAACGGAACCACGTTGTACTACAAGAGCAACGCCGTCGGCTCGTTCACGATCTCGGCAGCTGTTACGGACAACGAGTCCGGTCCCAAGCAGTCGGTCTTCCCTGCGATTGCTACCACCGGTTGGACACACAACGCAGAAACGGTGACTTCTTCTACGGGATCCAACCCCACGAAGACCTTCACTTCCAGTTCCTACTCCTGGACAGCCAACCCCACTAACCCGACCAACACCGCTGCTCGCACTGTGACCTCCAGTGACATTGCTGGGAACACTGTGGCCAACGCCTTGACCTTCACCACCGACAACACGGCACCGACCGGCGGTTATGTCTCGGTGAATGGCGACAACGGCAGCACCGGTGGCACGACCGGCTACGGACGTTCAGACTTCACCGGAACCATCACTGACTTCACCGATGCT
>CALQPL010000112.1 GCA_943332445.1 Bifidobacterium breve | reverse complement strand
TCGAACCCGCAACGCCTTTCGGCCGCGGATTTTAAGTCCGCTGCGTCTGCCAATTCCGCCACTCGGGCGAGCACACCCTAAGAATAACCGTCGGCTACAGGTACGTCTGACGTGGATAGATCGCATGGGCTCCCGCGACCTTGTCAATGAAAACGAAGCCATCGAGGTGGTCTACCTCATGCTGGATTGCTCGAGCTTCAAAGGCATCGGTTTCAATGCGCACTTCGACACCGGTAACGGGAAGAAAAGCCTTCAGCGTGAGTCGCGTAGCTCGCTTCACATCGCCGGTGAAGTCCGGAACCGACATGCAGCCTTCTCGACCCTTCTCATTGCGCGTGGCCTCAAGGATTTCAGGATTAACCACCACGAACTCACCATGATGAACACGAGCCTTGGGGTGCTGGCTGACATTGAGGCTAAACACTCGCCACCCCACCCCCACTTGATTCGCTGCAAGACCCACGCACCCTGGAGACACGCGTTGTGTGGCCAGCAAATCCGCGGCGAGTTGAATCACATCAGGGGCGAGCGGGTCCACTTCAACGCATCGCGTCGCGAGGACCTGATGAGGAGTTGCCAACACCGGTAAGACGTGACCCGTTGGCAATTCGGGCATGGAAATCACAGAACGTCAGTCTCCGCTGGGCGCAAGGTCGCGCCTACCCCTAAGTCGTTCGCGACATCGGCAATAGCCGTTTCCAGGGCAGGCACCGAAACGCCCGCCGGAATATCAACTTCGGCGACCACGATGTACAAACCGCCGCCCAGGCGCGTGGTCAAGTCAGTGATGTTGGCACCGTGGCTGGCCAGGACGGAGGTGATGGCGGCAACTATTCCTACTCGGTCCGCGCCGTGCACACTCAAGACGTAGCTATCGCCACTGGTCGTTGGGGCCTCAACCGAATGTAGGTCCATCACGATCACATCTAAATCCGCTCCGGCGAATTTAGTTTCCAGAGCCGAGCGAACCGTGCCCGCGTCCGCATCTGTGCTCACTACCAACGTCATGACGAAGTGACCGCGCAAGAGCGTCATAGATGTGTCTTCGAGATTGCCACCCAAGTCCGTCAATGCGCTCGTAGCATCAGCAATGATTCCGGGGCGATCATGACCAAGGACGGTCACTGCAAGAGAGCTCATGAAGGTTCCGATCGACTGTGAGGAGGCCTCTAGACTACGAGGCTTTAGGTCAGCCACCGGCATCCACGCTGAAACCGGTTGCTGGCGCCGGTGAAAAGCCGGACGCACCGCCTAGAGCAAGGACAGCGCAATTCCATCCAAGATGTCGTGCTCGCTGACCAGGACCTCGGGCATGTGCATGGCGTGCATGATGCGATCGAGCACCAGCGCCCCACCGCCAATGACGTCCACTCGTCCAGGGTGCATCACCCCAAGTTCAGCCCGCTCGCTACGTGTCATCGCCAGTAAACGTGAGGTGACATCGTGCACCTGCTCTGCCGAAATACGACTGCCGTGAATGCGTTCCGAGTCATACTCATCAAGTCCTAGTGCGATAGCGGCAACGGTGGTCACCGATCCGGCCAAACCAATCAATGTTGCAGCCCCGCTCCAATCCACTGCGGTGCCAGCTCGTGCGATCAGGGAATCCACAAACTCGCTGGCCTGGTCTATCTCCTCGCGGGTGGGCGGATCGGACACGAGGAGTCGTTCGGTCAAGCGCACGCATCCCATATCTACTGACATAGATGCCTCAGGTTGGTCAGTTCCTAGGACAAACTCCGTCGATCCACCACCGATATCTATGACGACATACGGCGATGGCGGGAGTGGGTGGAGTCCTTGTGTGGCCCCCGCGAATGACAGGGCAGCTTCCTCATGTCCGGAGATGACCTCAGGTTCGACTCCAATGCGTGCCTTGACCCCATCAACAAAGTCTTGGCGGTTAGACGCATCGCGGGAAGCCGATGTAGCAACGAATCGAACCCGTTGGGCTCCCAGGCGGGCAACCACATCGGCGAACTCATCACAGGCAGCAAAGGCCCGATCGAGCGCAGCCGGCGAGATCATTCCGGTCTTATCAACACCCTCGCCTAACCGAATGACGATCATGCGACGATCCAGGTCAACCAACTGCCCCTGGTCATCAACAGTGGCGACCAAGAGACGAATCGAGTTGGTGCCACAGTCAATGGCGGCTACTGGATCGAACACTTAGTCCCCCTCGGGAAAACGTTGTGAACATGGGCTGGTCAACCACCACTGTGGGAGTAGAGCCAAGACCTCATCACCCAGAGGATTGACGCCAGGACCAGCAGCCAATGCATGGGCGGCCAACACATGCAGACACTTCACCCGATCAGGCATCCCACCCGCGGAAATTCCGGCGATGTGATCCACCGTTTGAATAGCCTCACGTCGTTGCAGGTAGTCCTCATGCGCGTTGCGATAGGCGCGAGCCAAGTCAGGGTCTTGAGCTAGTCGATCTTGCATCTCTCGCATTAATCCAGACGATTCCAGCGTCCCAATCGCTGAAGCCGCCTTGGGGCAGGTCAGATAGAACAACGTCGGAAAAGGCTCGCCATCATCGAGCTGAGGTGCAGTTTCGACGACATCGGGAGCGCCGCATGCACATCGATGCGCCACGGAACGAGTACCACGAACTGGTCGACCTAATTGCGCCGACACCATGACCACATCGTCAGCGGTCAAACCTTCATTAGTTGCCATTGGTGGTGGTGTCAGCTTGTTGGTCGGCAGTTTGTACCGAACGCCACATGATCGAGTACCAGGCACCTTGACTGCCGCTTGCTGGTCGACCATTGATGATCGGTGTGGGGCCTTCGTTGGGATCCAAAACCACGTAACTGACTTCGCCCGGCATCACGTATTGCAAACGCTGGCGGGCCTGCGCCGACACAAACGCAGGATCCTTCCATTGCTTGAGTCGTTGATTGAGATCCTTAATGTTTTGCGTCGTCCTGGTCTTTTCAGCCTGGAGAGCGGAGATCTCGCTGCGCTGCTGCACAAACTCGCGAATCGGCACCGCATAGAGGACCACAAACACCGCAATCACGACACCAAGCACGACAGCACGGTTAGTGAAAGGGGTGTACTCGCTTAACTCTCGCCGTTGATTGGGCGGTTGCGGCGATGATGGCGGGCGCGGGGAATCGACCATGCCTTCAGTGTGCGCGATTAACGAGCAAAACGGGGGAAGGCACTCCGACCGGCATAGCGAGCAGCATCATCGAGTTCTTCTTCGATGCGCAGCAGCTGGTTGTACTTGGCCACTCGTTCCGAGCGAGCCGGTGCGCCGGTCTTGATTTGACCGCAATCAGTGGCAACAGCCAAGTCAGCAATCGTGGTGTCTTCTGTTTCACCCGATCGGTGACTCATCATGCAACGGTAACCATTGGATTGCGCCAACTTGACGGCATCGAGCGTCTCGGTCAACGTGCCAATCTGGTTGACCTTGACGAGCAAAGCATTTGCCTGACCGCCATCAATTCCGCGCTGAAGTCGAGCCGGGTTAGTGACGAACAAGTCGTCACCCACAATCTGCGTACGCGCTCCCAAGAGCTGAGTGACTTCCAACCAGCCATCCCAGTCTTCTTCATCCATCGGGTCTTCGATGGAGATGATCGGGTAGGCATCGACCAGGCTGGCGTAGTACTGAGCCATCTCTTGCGAGGTACGGGACTTGCCTTCAAAATTGTAGGCGCCATCCTTGTAAAACTCGGTGGCAGCAACATCCAAAGCCAAAGCGATGTCATCGCCAAGCTTGAGGCCCGTGGTAGCGATGGCTTCAGCAATCAAGTCCAAGGCGCTGGCATTACTGGACAGACTTGGGGCGAAACCGCCTTCATCACCTAGACCAGTGGACAGGCCCTTGGCCTTCAAGACTGACTTCAATGCGTGATACACCTCAGCGCCCTGTTGCAGCGCCTCACGGAAGGTCGACGCACCAATCGGAGCGATCATGAACTCTTGAATGTCAACATCGGTGTCAGCGTGTGCTCCGCCGTTGAGGATGTTCATCATCGGAACGGGCAGCGTGTGCGCATTCGGGCCACCGACGTAACGGAAAAGGGGAAGCTCAGCAGATTCGGCACCAGCACGTGCCACGGCAAGCGAGACACCAAGGATGGCGTTTGCACCCAGTCGGGACTTGTTGGGCGTGGCATCCAAGTCGATCATCGTTTGGTCAATCAACCGCTGTTCGCTGGCATCAAAACCCAAGAGTGCCGGCTGCAGTTCATCCCACACGGCCGTGACGGCCTGCTCGACGCCCTTGCCGCCATAACGGGCTTCGCCATCGCGCAATTCGCTGGCCTCAAAGGCACCCGTTGACGCTCCACTGGGGACCGCTGCGCGCGCAACGACACCATCGGAGAGGGCTACTTCTACTTCTACGGTGGGGTTACCGCGAGAGTCAAGAATCTCGCGAGCAATGACGGCTTCAATCGTGGCCACAGCGGGTCGCTCCGTTTGGTCGTTTGGTCACTTAGCAAGACACAGCCTAGCCACCCACTAGCCACCGACCGACCGGCGATCGCACCAAGCCGGAAATGATTCGAAATTGGGCCCAGAAAGCACTGAACCCAGCCTGATTGCTCAG
>CALQPL010000111.1 GCA_943332445.1 Bifidobacterium breve | reverse complement strand
TTCCTGCTTTAGTGGTGGGGGACACCTCGGCGATGCCCGAATCCCTCGTGGACGATTTGCGGTTGAGTGGGTTAGCGCATCTGAGTGCTGTCAGCGTGGCCAACGTGGCCATCGTGGTCGGATTCGTCCTGCTCATCGCCCGGATCATGCGTATCCGTGGGCGGTTACTGGTGATGGTGGGGATTGCCACGATCGCGTTCTTCGTCATTTTGGCCAGGCCCGAGCCATCAGTGTTGCGTGCGGCGGTGATGGGAACAATCGCCCTGATCGCGATCGTTCGCGGCGGGTTATCGCGATCGTTGGCCGCGCTCAGTGCTGCCGTGATCGTGTTGCTCGTCATCGATCCGTTGTTGAGTGTGCAACTGGGATTTGTTCTGTCCGTGGTGGCTACGGGCGGCTTGATTGTGGTGTCCCCGTGGTTCACCCAGCGACTCACACGGTGGATGCCATTGCGGGTTGCCCAAGCCGTCGGGATTGCTGTCGGCGCACAGTTGGTGGTCTCACCTGTGCTGGCGGCAATTTCCGGACGCATCGAACCGATCGCCATCGTGGCCAACGTGTTGGCTGAGCCGGCAGTCGCACCGGCAACCGTGTGTGGATTCATAGCCGCCGTCGTGAGTCCGGTCAGTCCGTGGCTCGCCTCTGGGTTTGCTGCAGTTGCTAGCTGGTGTGCTCAATGGATTAGCTGGGTCGCCAGCACAGCGGTGCAGGTGCCAGGAGGCACGCTGGCATGGCCTCGTGGCCTCGTCGGCGGATTGTGTGTAGCGCTAGCGATGGTCACCGTCCTCGCTGTTGTGCGGGCTAGACGAACTGCCCTGGCAGGAATGGCAGCCGTTGCAGCAGCCGCTTGCCTCATCGTGTTGCCCGCACGCCATGCCACTGCATGGCCGCCTGCGCACTGGCTGGTTGAAGCCTGCGATGTCGGGCAAGGCGATGGACTCTTGCTCAATACCGGGCGGGCGTCAGCAATCTTGGTTGATGCCGGTCCTGATGCGCGTTTGATTGATCGATGTCTGCGCGATGCGGGTATCACCACCTTGGACGCTGTGGTCCTGACCCACTTTCATGCCGATCACGTTGATGGTCTGCAGGGGGCTTTGCGACATCGACGCGTGGGCTCGGTGTTGGTGAGCTCATTGTTGGAACCAGCACCACAGTTTGAGCGCGTCTGTGCCCTTGTTGCACAAAGTCATGGCCAATTGGTAACGGTGGTTCCTCAGAGCACCACCACGATCGGACCATGGCAACTCCATGACCTCACTCCATCGGCCGAACCGAGGAATGCGGCCCGCCTTGAATCACAAGGTTCAGCGCCAAATAACTCCAGCGTGGTTTTTCTCGCACAACAAGGAGGGGTGCGAGTCTTGATGACCGGAGATATTGAGGAGGCGGCACAAGAGGTCCTGCGCACAGAGCACGGAACGGAAATCACGGGAGTGGATGTGCTCAAAGTCCCGCACCATGGGTCAGCCCTGCAGGACCCTGAGTTCCTGCGAATAACCCGCCCTCACATCGCCCTGATTAGTGCGGGGCTGGGCAATCGTTATGGCCACCCGAAGCCCAGCACGCTGGTGCAATTGAGCAGGCTGGGTGCTCAGATTGGGCGCACCGACCAGCAAGGGGATGTGGCCGTAGTGCGCGCTGGCTCGAGCCTGATTTTGGTCAGTCGCCCGCGTGCCTGACCCTGGCTCGTGGGATGCTCAACCTGATGACCACTCACAAGATCGCTCCGGCACCTCCGGCCCTCACCCTGGTGGTGGGCACGGAGGAATTACTGGCCGATCGAGCCGTGTCTTTGGTGGTTGCTGGCGCTCGTGGCATGGATCCACAAACCGATGTGCGCGACATCAGCGCAGGCGATCTGACCTTCCCCGCCATTCAGGAATTTCTCAGCCCGTCCCTGTTTAGTGAGCGACGAGTGGTGGTAGTTCGTGGATTAGGCATGGGGCGAGCCGAAGAAGTCGCCGATGATGACGACGAATCTGCTCCTGCCTCGGGATCACTTGATGATCGGGTGGTCGCTGCCTTGGTAGCCCATTCCAAGACCGATGAACCCGATGTGCATTTTGTGTTGTTGCATCGCAATGCCAATAGCGGGCGTGGTCAACTCAATGCCTTGAAAAAGGGCAAGGCCACGGTTACGGATTGCAAGACTCCTACGCGTAAGGGGTACACCGATTTCGTTGCGGCTGAATTTGTCTCGCTGCATCGACCCATCACTCCCGATGTTCCCGAGGCAATGGTGGCGGCCGCCGGTCGTGATTTGCGCGCTTTGGCAGCAGCGTGTGGCCAACTCTCCGCGGACTACCCGGCCAAGGGTCGCCTGGACCGCCAAGCAGTGGAGTCATTCTTTGCCGGTCGGGTCGAAGTCGATGCATTTGCCATCGCGGACGCGATTTTGGCCGGAGACACCGGCAAAGCGCTGGTGGCAACGCGCCAAGCCATCGCTGGGGGAGCCACCGGACCTGCCATTACGGCTGCGCTGGCCTTCAACTTCCGTAACTTAATCAAAGCCTCGAGCGCGCCACGTGCGATGCCACTGGAACAAGCCGCTGCCGAAGTCGGCTTGCGTGATTGGCAACTGCGCAAGGCACGTCAACAACTCACGGGCTGGTCTCCTGATGCAGTGGCGCGAGCTCTGCGTGCACTTGCTGAGGCAGATGCTGATGTCAAGGGTGCAGCTGTCGATGCCGAGTATGCGATTGAACTGATGATCATCAAACTTGGTCGTGCTCGTCGCGCTGGTTAGTTCTTCGCGTCGCGATCAGCAAGCTTGGCCAGGTAAGCGTTGTAGTCCCCGAGTTCGTCCGGACCACCATCGCCACGTTCAGCGCGATCGGCTTGACGGTCTGACCGTTTCGCATCGCGAGCATCAGAGCGCGCCCACTGCAACGTGAGGGTAATCATCACGATGAGCAAGGGCAGTTCGCCCAACGCCCAGCCGATGCCTGCACCCACGCGCTGATCGGCCAACAAGTCGGTCAGGTACGTGCGCTGAATAGAAGCGAAGTAACTCTGGGCCAAAATTTCATTGGATTGCAAGATCGCGATGTTAAAGAACGCGTGGATGGACATTGATGCCAGCAAGACCAGGATCCGAATCGGGTACGGCGCGCGCTTGGGCCCGGGGTCAATGCCAATGAGTGTCCAAAAGAAGAGGTAACCGGCCAGCAGAAAGTGCACTTGCATGAGCGTGTGACCCCAGTGGCTTCCCATCAGGACAGGGAAGAGGGCAGTGAAGTACAGGCCGAAGAATCCGCTGACAAAAATGATGGCCGCGACAATGGGATTACTGACGAAATGGATGAAGCGCGAATTGAGTACCGAGACAAGTAATTCACGAACCCCTGCGCCATTGCTTCCTGTCGGCAATGCGCGTAGCGCCAGTGACGCTGGGGCTCCCAAGACTAAGAAAATGGGCGCGACGGTGCTGAGCAACATGTGCTGCACCATGTGCGCGCTGAAAAGCACGTGCGAGTAGGTGGCAATTCCGCCGCTCGTCGACCACAAGATGATCAGCCAACCGCCCACCCAGGAAATAGTTCGACCAATCGGCCATTTGTCGCCTTGGGCGGCGAGTGTGCGAATGCCTAGTAGGTACAAAGCACCCAGCAGGAGTGCGACAAAGATCCACAATGCATCCGGTCGTACTTGTTGCACAAGAACGCTAAATGCCGTGGGCGGTGGTGGAAGCTCAAAGCCCAACACCAAGCGTGCAGCGCTGGCTTTAGTCAAATCGATGGCGTCATTAACCGGTGGTGCGGTTTGAGACAGGCCCACCCCAACACCAATCGTGGCGACCATGATGACCACTTCGATCGTGGCGAAGCGGATGAAGTCTGCTGTTTTGCCATGGAGGACGGAGGATTGGACGGTGCGTTTGCGGTGGTACCACCCCAGCCAACCCAGAGCGATGGCGCAGCCGGTCTTGATCAGTAGCAATCGGCCATAACCGGTGGTCCAGATATCTGACAGCGCGCTGAGACGAATCCACGCATTGGCTAGGCCACTGCCGATGACGACGACATACGCCCACAGCGCCAAAGTGGAGTAACGCGAGATCGAATGCCGAAGGGCTTGCTTATCCCAAGCAGAAATCAGAACTAGTGCGCACAGGCCTCCGACCCATAGGGAGATGCCGGCGATGTGGAGCATCAAACTAGAGATGGCAATTTCGTGTCGGTCAGATGCGCCGGAGTGCCCCGTCAGTGCTGGTGGGATTACGACCAGAAGGGCACCGATCAGAGCGGTCGTTGCGGCTTGTGCACGGGTGATCGTCCAGCACGATAACGCCAGGATGAGTGCGCCGAAGAATTGAATCAGGAGTGCTTTGCCCTCGTTGGTTTGAGAAAAGAAACTCGAAACAACCGTTGGATCAAGAACGCGTGCGATCGGCGCACCGAAGGAATAGGAGAGCGCGAGAATTCCCTGAGTCAGAGCAACAACGGCCCACAAACCAGCCGTGACACTTGCTGTGACCACACACTTGATGGCGATCACACCTAAGGAGCCTTTAGTGTGCGGCAGGAGGAACGCTGCGGCGAGCAACAGTCCGACGGTAAGAACCGCCAGCAAGTCGTTAAGCCCATGAACTACTGGATACGCCCACCCCGT
>CALQPL010000110.1 GCA_943332445.1 Bifidobacterium breve | reverse complement strand
TTCATAGTTTGACTCATTCTTACCTCTAGCTGTTGGGCTGTTGGACTGAACGTTTTCACCCCGTAACCGCCATTCTAGGGGTTTACCTAGTCTTTCCCTAGAGGCTCAGAGTATTTTTTTGGGCCTGCCACCAACAACAGTGGCAGGCCCAAAAAGAGGGGTGACTCTAGATCTGGGTCATTGCCTTGCGTGGTCGAGTTGCTGCGACGAGAGCCGCTCCCATCACCAACAGGCCCAATCCAGCAAGAGCGTTGCGGGGTGCATCGCCAGGACCAGTGTTGGCCAAGTTCGAACCACCACTCGATGATGATGAACTACTCGACGACGAACTGTTCGACGAAGACGAGGACCCACTACTAGAAGAGGTACTCGAGGTCTTGAAGTTCATCACGTAAGGAGTGGGGTTTTTGGCCGGAATGCCGGTTGAGTCTGTGGAGGCAACAACAATCTCACAGGGAGTTGATGCCGCACACTTGTAACTGGTGCTCAACAAGGTTCCCTTGACAACGGGAATCGTTTGAGTCGTCTTGCCTGAGCCGTCCACGGTACCGAACCAGCTGCCCTTACCCACTGCGGTAAACGGCGCACAGCCAGCACCAGGCGCAGTGCCACCGGCGCCACCAGGCCAGACGTTCTCAGGGCAAGTCATGATGACGATGAGTTCGCCAGGGTTGTAGCCACTCACTTTGATCGTCAGCTTCTCGCCACCGACATAGGGGCCCTTAGGCGACACAGTAAATGCACGGTTTCCCAGGTTCTGCGGAGCAACCGTGGCTTCCGTGGTCGCTACTGAATCATCAGCAAACGCTGCGGAAGGTACAAGAAGGGCTGACGCTGCCAGAGCAACTGCTCCACTAGCAAGAAAAATTCGGCGAACCGAGGTCATCGAGGGACTCGCTTCCACGTATGGTCACTAGCAATAAAGCCAATGACAAATCGAATGTCATAGCAGGCATTTTGTGCCTAGATACCCATCTCAAACCATCTTCTGGCCCTTGTCAACCGATTGGGCGAAATATTGCCTTCTTTATGCGAACTTGTTATCTACCACCTGAAAAGACGGGGAAAACCGCCTAGGTTCTAGGGCGTGGTGCGCAAAACACCCACATACGGCAACGACCGGAACCTCTCGGCATAGTCCAACCCGTATCCCACGACAAATTCCGCGGGAATATCAAATCCGACGTATTTGACCCGGACATCCACCCGAGCCGACTCTGGTTTGCGCAACATGGTGCAGACCTCGACAGACGCTGCTCCGCGTGAGTTCAGGTTTCGCAAGAGCCAGGACAGCGTCAAACCTGAGTCGACAATGTCTTCGACGACCAAGACATGACGGCCATTGATATCGATATCGAGGTCCTTCAAAATTCGAACGACGCCAGAGGACTTGGTTCCCACGCCATAGGACGAAACAGCCATCCAGTCCACAGCAGGGTCCGATGACATCGCGCGCGACAGATCAGCCATCACCATGATGGCGCCCTTAAGAACGCCAACGAGCAATACGTCTCGACCTGCGTAGTCAGCATCAATTTCCGCGGCGAGTTCGCTGATGCGTTGAGCGATTTGTTCTTGTGTCACCAAGACATGTTCAATCTCGACCGGTAGGTCAGCTGCCGACACTTTGACTCCTACACCGACGGGACATGTCTACGCGAACTCTATTGCGCTGCAGCGGCTAAGTAGAGCCGGTCCCCTGTGCGCCATGCAACGAGGTTTCCGGGCAAACTCACCGATCCTTGACCATGCCAATGCGTCACCAACTGATCCATGGCATCCACGTGCTTACTGGAGACCGAGCCAGCCGGACAACCCGCACTGACTGCGGCTCGCCTGAAGACACGATGGCGAACCGCTGGCTCAAATCCAGCCAGCACCTCGATCGACAGCCCACCTTCGGGATGCAAAGCAGACTCCAAAGCCCATGTTGCCCACGAATCAAGAGCATCGGCGTCTTGGCGCAATTGACTTGCTGTTCGCGCCAAGGCTTCAGCAATTCCCGGACCCAAAACATCTTCTAAAACGGGCATCGCTTCATTGCGCAGTCGCGAACGTGCAAAGCGCGGATCCTGATTGTGCGGGTCGTCCCAGGGCTCAAGCCCAGCAGCCACGCATGCTTCGCGCAGGGTCGATCGTGTCAATCCCAGGAACGGGCGACGATACATTCCATTGCTGTCAGCCATTCCCGACAACGATCGCGCACCCGATCCGCGAGCTAGTCCCAGCAACACCGTTTCGGCTTGATCGTCCAGTGTGTGTCCCAGCAAGACGGTTGAGGCACCTAACCTCTGGGCCGCCTCACTTAATCCTGCATAACGAGCAGTTCGGGCCGCGGCCTCTGGGCCACCGTCGGTTCCCACCTCGACGCGCACCACCTCAACGGGTCCCAATCCCAATCCGCGCAATTGCCCAGCAACATTTTCGCCATGTTGGTCTGACCCTGGTTGCAGGCCATGATCAATCGTGATGGCTCCCACACGAAAGCCCTCGCGCGGTCCGACAAAAGCAGCAGCAGCAGCCAGCGCTAAAGAATCTGCTCCACCACTACAGGCGACCAAGACCAAATCACCAGCGGCGAGCGGCTGCAGGGAATCCTTAACCGCGTTACGCGTCTGTGCTGTAGCTGGCGTGGGTCCGCTCATCACACTCCTCCGGAACCGTGGACTCGTTCAACCCACAATGCGGGTTGATCAATTTCTGCTCGCAACGGCAAAGTATCTGGGCTGGTCCACACTTGATTGAAACCTTCCAGACCCACCTTGTCGATTACGCCGCGTACAAAGGCTGCGCCGTCTCGGTATTGCGCGAGCTTTTGATCAAGGCCAAATAGCCGACGCAACACTTGATCCAGCGCTCCCACCCCACTGCGGCGCTTTTCAAAGGTAGCGCGAACGTGAGCAATATCGGGAATGACATCCTCACTGACCTCGTCCATGGCCCAGTCGGCATGGCCTTCAAGCAATGACATCAAGGCCACCAGGCGGTCCAAGATCTGGCGCTGTTCGGGCGTTTGAACGGCTTCGAGTAATGAGCGGCCCGACTCGCCTCGCACCGATGCACCTGCGGCGGAAACCGCGGTGCCCAAGCGCTCGCGCACGGTGGCCACATCCACATCAGCGGCTTCAAAAAACTCTTGCAGGTCTGAGCGAATCAATGGTTCCAACCAGGGAACTGTCGCTAACTGGACTCGATGGGTTTGTTCGTGCAAGCACACCCACAACCGGAAGGACCACGGGTCAAGCCCAAGATTGCGCTCAGCCGTCACGATGTTGGGCGCCACCAACAGCAACCGCGGTGCAGTGCCCTCCGGGGTAAAGAGTTCGTGTTGACCCAACACCTTGGTGCCGATGTAGGCCAACAACGTTCCGACTTGAAAGCCCGTAGCCCGCGAACCGATGGCACCAACTAGGCCCGTCGTGGCTCGCGGTCCAGCAGAGTCGCTGTCACGCCTTTCCAGCATTGAATCCACCAGCGGAGTAATGGCAGCGCGAAAGCCTTCGACGTTGGACTGGGCCCACTTACGCCGATCAACAACGGCGATCTTGGCCAAAGGTGCGATCGGGGTGAGCTGGGTGATCTGGCCGATGTGCTTTTCCGCTTCCTCAGCGGCGGCATACAACGATTGGATGAGCGCTTGAGCCTCATCGGCTTCGATGGGTGGACCGTTGGGCAACATGTGCTGAGCTGTGCTGACAGCCAGGCTCCAGTCGATCATCGAGTCACTCACGTGTCCAACTTACTGACACCCACACTGTGCCAAGGTGGCCACCACGCGATCGATTCCCTGGCGAGCGGCCAAGGTCCCTCCCGCCGTCAATTGATCAGCCAAGATGACAAAGACCAATGGGTGGCCTTGCCGATCAACAACGGTGCCGGCCAACGATGACACACCCGTTAATGTCCCCGTCTTTCCTCGCGCCACACCACCACCCGGGCGCGTAGAGGCTGTGCGATAGCGATCAGCCAGGGTCCCGGTCAATCCAGCGATGGGCATCCCGCTTAACACACTGCGCAAACCACGGTCCTTGGATCGGCTCGAGGTGTAAATCACCTGTGCCAGCGTCAACGGCGTCGCGGCATTTGATCGCGAGAGGCCGCTGCCATCAAACAGAACCAGGCCATCACGCGAAATCTTGAAGTTATCCAACACTTTTTGGATCGTGGCCGAACCACCAGCGAAGGAACCACCGTTGCCGGCCCGGGCCCCAGCCAGGTGAGCTAAAACTTCCGCAACATCATCGTCAGATTCCGTCAACATCGCTTCAACAAGTTCGGTGATCGGTGGGGATTGCACCGAAGCGATAACCGGAGCACCAGCAGCAGCGGTCGCACGCTTGACCGTTCCCTTGACCGCAATTCCGCGCGCCTTCAAGGCTTGGGCGAATCTTTGCCCGGCAAGTTTGGATGGATCGCTTGCACGCGCTCGTGATGGCGGATTGGTTTTTCCGCGGTCAACTTGCAGCTCAGTCACTGGAGCAACGATTCCACTCGTTACATACGACGCGGGCCAGGTGGGCGCCGAGGTAGGGCCAGTAAACAAGGAATCATCGAAAGTCAAAACAACGGATGTGCGATTCGCGCGCTTCAACCACGAGGCCGTCGTCGTGGCCAATTCCGCAATGGATGCTGTGCCGGCCTTGGGGT
>CALQPL010000109.1 GCA_943332445.1 Bifidobacterium breve | reverse complement strand
CCACGATTGCTCAAGACGTTCATGGTCAAGACATCAGCGGGGCCTTCGACGTTTTCACCGCGAATCATGGAAATAGATCGCTCAACGACTTCAGCGGAAAGTCCTTGTCCCGTGCGAACGACGATGACGAGTTCATCAACAAGGCGTTGGATGCGGGTGACGTCTTCGGCTGGACCCTTGATCGCGATTTCGTTGCCGCGCGCATGCATCGAGATAGCAGGGAACGCGCCTTCGATGACTCGCAAGAATTCATCGCCAGGCCCAAAGAGGGTGACGGTAGGCAAACTCGGTGGCACCACGATCGTGGTACTGACCTCAGTCGTTCGACTCATGGGTTGGCCCGAAGGCCATTCCTCGCCCTACTTTCTTTCTACTTGTGAGCGGGAGGTGAACTTCCGCTGCGAACCGGTGGCTTTATCGTAGCCCGATTAGCCAGGTGGCCACAGGAAATCTCGGCCACCCAAGATGTGGACGTGGGTGTGAAACACGCTCTGCCCTGCTCCCGCACCGGTATTGAGCACGAGGCGGAAGCCCGATTGGTCTCCCTGAGGGGCCAAGCCCAGCTCGCGAGCCACCGAGGCTGCATCGGCCATCAGTTGACCCGTGGCCTCATGATCGGCGCTGAGTTCGCTGACATCCGCGCTGTGCTGCAGAGGTACGACGAGCACATGAACTGGCGCTTGCGGGTCAATGTCGCGAAAGGCCAATGAGTGTTCAGTGCGTGCCACCACATCAGCTGGAATATCTCCGGCGATGATGGAACAAAACAGGCAGTTACTCATAAAGCAATCGTAGTCGTTGGCTTCCTCGGCGCTGGCCAAATACCGATTTAGGACCAGCGCCCGGTAACCGCGCCCAGCACAGCGACTGCGGCCGCGCCAGCTGTCGATGTGCGCATGATGGATTTGCCCATGTGGACGATCTGAGCACCGGCTTCGCGAAAGGCCTCGACCTCGTCAGAGGTGATTCCACCTTCGGGTCCAACCACAACCACAATCTCGCCATCTATCGGAGGATTCCAATCCGTTAAAGCTGTGGTGGATTCCTCGTGCAAAACAATGGCACCGCTGGCGGCGGCAATCATGGAGACCACATCGCCAGTGGTCGCCACACCAGTGACCTGGGGAAGGCGCGAGCGCCGTGCTTGTTTTCCGGCGGCTTTGGCGGTGTTTTCCCACTTGGTCAACGCCTTTTCGGCGCGATCGCCCTTCCATTGCGCGATGCAACGCGAAGCCGCCCACGGAATAATCGCATCGGCACCGACTTCGGTAAGTAATTCAACGGCGCGTTCACCCCGCTCGCCCTTGGGGATGGCTTGGACGACAACCAAGCGCGGCAATACAACGTCATCAATGATGCGCTCAAGGACTTCGATAACGAGCTCATCGGGGTTGCGCACTTCAACAACACGACCGGCGACCAACAAACCATCACCGTCGCTGAGGTCAATATGTTCACCGACTTTGACCCGCACCACGCTGACCGCGTGACGACCCTCGGGACCAGACAGTGTGACTTGCGTTCCCTCGAGTAAGTCCGCTCGAGGGGCTAAGAACATCGGCGCGCTCACCGGCCGGTCAACACGTCTTTGATCTTGGTGAAAATCTTGTTGGGCTCAACCACCGGGGCGAGCTTGGGTGCAACGGATTCCTCACCACGCAGTCGTGCGATTTCTTCCATGAGTTCGCGTTGCTTTCCTTCAAGCCGCGTGGGGGTTTCGACTTCGATGTGCACCACGATGTCGCCACGTCCACGGCCGTGGAGCGGAGGCACTCCGAGTCCAGCAATGCGCACGGTCTGGCCCGATTGCGTCCCTGAGTCGAGCGTGACCTCTCGCAGGCCATCGAGGGTGTCAAGTTCCAAGGTGGTGCCTAATGCGGCTGCCGTCATGGGGACTTTCAAGCGAGCGTGCAGGTCGCCACCGTGACGCTCAAAGACTTCGTGCGGCAAAACGATCACTTCAACATAAAGGTCGCCATTGGGTCCGCCACCGGGACCGGCTTCGGCCTGACCACTGAGTTGAATGCGCGTGCCCGTATCCACACCAGCGACGATGCGTACCTTCACGTTGCGACGCGCGAGGACTCGACCCTCGCCCGAACACTCAGCACACGGAGTGGGCAACGTCTGGCCATATCCCTGACATTGCGAACATTGACGAGCCGTCATGACTTGGCCCAACAACGAGCGCTGCATGACCTGGACTGAGCCGCGACCATTACAAATGTCGCAAATCAACGGCGAGGTCCCTGGTGCGCAGCAACTGCCATCACAGGTGGGACAGCGCACGGCTGTTTCAAGTTGCAACTCACGCTCAGCACCAAAAACAGCTTCCTGCAGCTGCACTTCAACACGAACTAGGGCGTCCTGGCCTCGGCGGGTGCGCGTACGCGGTCCGCGCTGTTGACCACCAAAGAACGCATCCATGATGTCGGTGAAATCGAACCCAAATCCAGCGCCAGGTCCTGGTCCGCCACCGCCGCGGGGCGCTCGGGGGTCAGCACCCATGTCAAACATTTGACGCTTGTCCGGGTCGGAGAGGACTTCATAAGCAGCAGCCACTTCCTTGAAGCGCTCCTGCGTATTGGGGTCGTCGTTGACGTCGGGGTGAAGCTCGCGCGCCAAGCGACGGTAAGCACGCTTGATTTCGTCAGCAGATGCATCGCGGGATACACCCAGAACGGCGTAATAGTCGTTGGCCATTACTGCGCATCCATCATTCGTCCGAGGTAGCGAGCAACAGCGCGCACCGATGCCATATTGGCGGCATAGTCCATTCGCGTTGGACCCACGACTGCCAGATTGCCCACTGCTTGTCCTTCGCCGCCGTAGCTCGATGTCACGATCGAGGCTGTTGAGAGTTGTTGCACATCGTTTTCTGCACCAATGCGCACTGTTGGCTGCTCACTGGCTTCTACTTCACCTAACAACTTGAGCAAGACTACGTGCTCTTCCAGCGCTTCGAGGACAGGCTGAACCGTGAGCGGGAAATCGCTAGGAACTCGGGTCAGGTTCGCCGCCCCTGAGATCACCACCCTCTCCTCGCGCTGACCAGCCACGGTCTCCATCAACGAAGCAACCAGGGCAATCACTGCTGAGCGCTCGACGGGTGCGAATTCGGCGGGTAATCCAGCGATTGCATCCGCCACATCAACCATGCGTAGGCCTTGAACGCACGCATTGATGCGCTGGCGAACCTTGGCTAACCCGTCTTCGGACATTGGCGTGTCTAAATCCACTACCCGTTGTTCGATCCGCCCTGTACTAGCGATCACCACAACCATCACTCGGGTGGGCAACAGTGACACCAGCTCTACGTGCCGCACAGACGAACGCGGAAGAGAGGGGTATTGCACGACGGCGACTTGGCGGGTGAGTTGTGCCAGCAATCGCACGCTGCGATCGACGACTTCGTCTAGGTCAAAGGCACCTTCAAGGAAGTTTTGAATGGCTCGACGCTCTGGGGTCGACAGCGCGCGCACTTCAGTCAACCGGTCAACGAAGAGTCGGTAGCCCTTGTCGGTCGGGATGCGTCCGGCCGACGTATGTGGCTGCGCAATGAAGCCTTCGTCTTCTAAAGCAGCCATGTCGTTGCGCACGGTGGCCGAGGAGACGTTGAGGTGGTGTCGGTCAACCAGAGCACGAGATCCCACGGGTTCATGCGTGGCGACGTAGTCCTCAACAATGGCGCGCAGGACGGCAAGTCGGCGATCTTCGCTCATGACCCACCTCCGGTGCTGGCACTTGTTGTTCCTGAGTGCCAACTCTAGGCGCTAGACCCACGCCAGGCGCCTCGAGCCGAGCTAGTTCGTCAGGAGTTCAACAGCCAATCGATCAGCCAGCAGGCGGCCACGCAGGGTCAGAACCGCTTGACCCACATCAAAGGCTTGGGGGTCAAGCAGTCCCTCGGCTACGGCTTCGGCCACGCGCTGCTGTCCAGTCGATGACAACGAGTCAATGGCAAGTCCGCTGGCCAATCGCAGCCCTAGCAAGACAGCCTCATCACCTTGTTGTTCAGGTGTCAAAATTTCGCGAGCAGCCGCGGGCGAGACTCCAGCATCGAGCGCCTTGGCATACGTGGCTGGATGTTTAACGTTCCACCAACGCACTCCACCGATGTGCGAATGCGCGCCGGGACCAATCCCCCACCAATCCTGACTCGTCCAGTAGCCCAGATTGTGTTGGCACTGCCCACCGGGCTTAGCCCAATTCGATACCTCATACCACTGCATACCCGCAGCACTAAAACTTTCATCCGCCATGACGTAGCGATGTGCCATAACGTCATCGTTGGCGACAACGACATCTCCACGTGCAACCTGAGCGCCCAGGGCAGTTCCATCCTCAACGATCAATGCGTATGCGCTGATGTGGTCTGGTTCGACTTCTAGTGCGGCATCGAGGGATTGCTGCCACTGCTCATCGGTTTCACCAGGGGCTCCATAAATCAAATCAACATTCACGTGCTCAAAACCGGCGTCCTTGGCCTCTTCCACCGCATGCTGGACCCGACCAGGACTGTGTTTGCGGTCAAGGGCCTTCAGGACCGTGGTGTTTGCACTTTGCATCCCAAAGGAAATGCGGTTGAACCCCGCAGCGCGTAGTTGTTCAAGCCCTATGGCATCAACAGATTCAGGATTGGACTCAATACTGAGCTCGGCCCCGTCGACGATGCCAAACTCGGCGCGAACCACCTCAAGGAATCGAGCAAAATCAGAAGCGGGCAGCAATGTTGG
>CALQPL010000108.1 GCA_943332445.1 Bifidobacterium breve | reverse complement strand
ATGGTGTCTGCGGTGCCATCGGCCACCGGGGTAGCCGCGGTCAAAACGGCGGTTTGACCGGCCTGAATCGCCACGCGTGAGGCGCCTACGGTGCCCGTGCCCTCGAGGACGTAGACCAGGCCGTTAAATCCAGGTGTCCAGGGCAGTTGGACACGACCGCCCGCTGGGATTGATGCATGCAGGTACGTGATGGGGGTGTGGGTTGAGCCCGGTCCCTTCGCGCCGTCAATGTCACCGGCGATGATGCGAACATCGCCGCCGTCGGGACTGGTCCATGCGCCGAAGGCGTGACCGGATAAGTCTTGGTACAACGGCGGCGCCCACTTGTCTGCTGCTGGCAGATTGACCCACAGTTGTGTTCCGTGGAGCAGGCCACCCTTGGTGAGCAATTCGTTAGTTGGCATTTCCGAGTGCACGATGCCAGCTCCTGCCGTCATCCACTGGGTATCGCCCGGACGCAGCAATCCACCACCGCCGGTGCTGTCGAGGTGTTCGAATTCGCCTTCGAGTAAATACGTCACGGTTTCAAAACCGCGGTGGGGATGATCGGGGGCACCCTTTGCTTCACCTGGTGCGTAGTCAACAGCGCCGAGTTGATCAAGCATTAAGAACGGATCGGTGAGTCGCAGGTCAAGGCCGGCGAACGCGCGACGAACGGGAAAACCTGCGCCTTCAAATCCTGGTACGGCATCGTTGATGACCAACACATCGCGTTCCCTGACCTGCATGGTGGTTCTCCCTTGTTCAAGGTAGACAACTGTGCCTCAGGAGTGCTTATTCCGCGTGCTCGCCCTTGACCCCCCGAAAGGGCTTATCCCCAGGGCCTGTAATTCGGGCAAATCGGACATTACACTGCCGAACTATGACGGGGGATCAAGGTTTTTTCAGTGCGCGACGGCCGCTTGGCTGGGGCGTTCTCGCGGTCGGGCTCGTGCTGCTCGTGGTGGCCCTCACGGTGGTCCAAGGGTGGGTAGATGTGCCAAAACCGGAGTCTTCTGCGCCGATGGCGCGCACACCAAGTGTCCAGCGTTCGGTGAACTTGGCTCAGCCCGTTGCACGCTCCACGCTCGCGGTCGTATCAACTGCCGCGTGGGTTAAGCCTCGACGGGGGATGCCTAAGGCGCGCGTGATCGCCACCGTTGCTCGCGTTGGGGTCGATGCTCGCATAGGTCCGCAAGGGTGGTTGGCGCAATCAACCCGCGTCACATCCTTGGGCACGCGTGGGTCAACGGCTGAAGTTGTGGTGCAACGAACCAGCGATCGGGCGCGGGCCGTGGTGTTTGTCAATGTGGTGAAAGCGATCGGTCCTGTGGCCAACGCCCAACCGTGGAGTGTGAAAGCGATGTCGTTGGGCGCAGATCCCACCACTCTCTTTTCTGCCCGCACATCCAGTGCGGCTGTTCCCGACATTGGTGGCAATCAAGACTTGGGCGCGATTGTGGGACGCGGATCAATCCTGCTCCCTGGAGACTTCAGCGGTGATCCATCCATTCGCAACGGTGCGGTGAGCTGTGTTGATTGTGAATGGCGACGACGACCCGACTGCCTTGATGCAGCGATCGATACTTTGTGCGCTGGTGTGACCTTCGGTTGCCCCACGGGTCAAATCCGCTATCAAATCCTGTTGCGCCGACCGCCCGATCCGTGGTTTTCAGTGGTGGGAACGATCTGCATGGGGCCCGGGGAGGTGCTGCGCAGTCCCGATGACATTGCTCGAACGGCCCGCGACTCATTTATTGAACTCTTGCCGCGTGCCCATCCGAGTTATCAACCGGCCAACGGGGCACTGGTCAACTTGCCCGCCATCTTTGCCGCCAATGAACCCACCGAGGTGGGGCCGATCTATCGCACGTTGAGCGGTTATCGGGTGCGCATCACGGCCAGTGCGCAGTGGCGGTGGAGGTTTGGTGATGGACAATCGCTGGTGACCGCCAGCCCGGGTGGCAGGTATCCCAACACTTCCGTGCGACACACCTACCTGAACGCGCGCTCTCGCACGGTGCGCTTAACGTCGTCGTGGACTGGCGAATTTAGCGTGGATGGACAAGGCCCATTCCTGATTGCCGGTGGTCCGATCCGACTGGGATCGAGCCTGGCAGTCAAGGTGCGACCTGCCACGGCCCAATTGATCGCGTCGAATTAAAGGGCGCGCAGGGCTGCTTCAGGCGCAGTGCTGCCGCTACCGAGGTCAAAGGAAGTATTGACCGCCAGTTCGTTGTTGATCAGCACCGAGATGACGTCGGCAACATCGGCCCGGGTCACGCGAGCATTGACCATGCCTTCGGCCACGATGTCGACGGTGCCGGTTCCTGGATCCTCAAGTAATCCACCAGGACGCACGACGGTGTAGTTCATTCCGCTGGCACGAGCCGCATCGTCAGCGGCGACCTTGTTGCCCAAGAAGTGAGCCAACATCGGGGGAGCCAGCTCAATGCGGTCGGCGAACAAACTGCTGACCTGAATCCACCACTTCACTCCGGCTTCAGCCCCAGCGGCAATCGCGCGCAAGTTGCCATCGCGGTCGAGGCGGTCCGAATGCTCAGGACCGGTCATGAAGTCTGCACCAGCGGTCCACAGCACGGTGTCTGCGCCCTGCAGCACGTCGCGAACGGGTGCAACGTCGCCCTCAAGGTCAATGATCACCGGAGTGGCACCGGCTTGCGTCACACCAGCGGCTGAGTGTTCGCCGTGGATCACTCCCGTGACGTCATGGCCTGAATCCACGAGGAGGGGAACAACCAATCGTCCAACTTTTCCGCCGGCTCCGAAGACAACAATCTTCATGGTTTTCCACGTCCCTTTCGCGCAATGGTTAGGTCAGGTTCACGGCGTTGTCGCCTGTGGGTTACCCGATAGTGGACTAATTGTGTGGGTCATGCACGTTGTGGCCAGCGCCACCCCCAGTTGGCCCACGATCTGGGTCAATCTGGGATAGGTTGGAACCATCAGATCAGCTGATCAGGAGAATTTCGTATGTCAATCGTTGTTGGTTATGTCGTCACCCCCGAAGGCCGCGCTGCTTTGCGTCGCGCTGCCGATGAAGCGCAAGTGCGTTCGACCAAGCTCATCGTGGTCAACTCGAATAAGGGTGGTGCGGCCCTGCCGGCCGAAGAGGCTATGGCCTACGAAAGCGAATTAGCCGATATTGGCGCTCGCTTGTCGGCTTTAGGTATTGAGCATGAAGTGCGTCAGCTCGTGCGTGGCAATGAGCCCGCAGTGGACCTGATCGACGTGGCCGATGAGGTAAGCGCAGACTTCATCGTCATTGGGATGCGCCGACGTAGCCCGGTGGGCAAGTTGCTCCTAGGCAGCATCGCTCAGCAGGTACTTTTGGATGCTTCGTGCCCCGTTCTTGCCGTCAAGTCTGACGAATAAGTCGCAGACACAGGCAGGGGTGTACGCCCCCCTGCGCGGAACAAAGCACTGTGGGACACTGTTACCCAAGGTAGTCGCGTAGAACTTGCGCGGCACCTGTTCTATTTGGCCAGTAAGTGGCCTCCTGATTGAAAGGGTCACCGTGCCTGCAGGCAAGAAGAAGGCTGTCGCCAAGAAGGCTGCTCCTAAAAAGGCCGTGGCTAAGAAAGCTGCACCCGTAAAGAAGGCTGCTGCAAAGAAGGCCCCGGTCAAGAAGGCGGTTCCAGCCAAGAAGGCTGTCGCGAAGAAGGCCCCAGTAAAGAAGGCGGCTCCCGCAAAAAAGGCCGTGGCAAAAAAGGCCGTTGCCAAGAAGGCTCCTGCGAAAAAGGCAGTCCCCGTCAAGAAGGCTGTGGCAAAGAAAGCTGCACCGGCTAAGAAAGCCGCCCCTGCCAAGAAGGCAGCACCGGCCAGCAAGGCAACGGCAAAGGCTGGCGGCAAGGATGCCCCCAAGGTCGGCGACCTTGATCTGCCAGACCTTGATCCCGAAGACTTAGAAGACCCCGAACTTGCTGAAATCGTTGCGGACTCTTTGACGGTCACGACCGACACTGTCATTGAGGCGGTGGAAGCCGATGGCGGCGACGCTGATGACTTGAAGGACAAGAAGAGCAAAGTCGAAGAGGTCCCGGAGGATCAAGGCTTCGTTCTTTCCAGCAATGACGACACGGACGAGCCGGTTCAAACCGTGCAGGTCGCTGGTGCAACCGCTGACCCGGTGAAGGACTACCTCAAGCTGATCGGCAAGGTTCCGCTGCTCAACGCCGAGCAGGAAGTGTCGTTGGCCAAGCGTATTGAGGCTGGCCTTTTCGCTGAGGAAATCCTGGACAACTCCAAGAAGATCGCGGCCCGCATGAAAAAGGACCTCGAGTGGATTGCCGAGGACGGCCGCCGGGCAAAGAACCACCTGCTCGAAGCCAACCTACGTTTGGTGGTCTCTCTTGCCAAGCGGTACACCGGTCGCGGCATGCTGTTCCTTGACCTGATTCAAGAGGGCAATTTAGGGCTAATCCGTGCCGTCGAAAAGTTCGACTACACCAAGGGTTACAAGTTCTCCACGTACGCGACCTGGTGGATCCGCCAGGCCATTACGCGCGCGATGGCTGACCAAGCCCGCACGATTCGTATCCCGGTCCACATGGTGGAAGTCATCAACAAGCTGGCCCGTGTCCAGCGTCAAATGCTGCAGGACTTGGGACGCGAACCCACTCCTGAAGAACTCGCGCGCGAGCTCGACATGACCCCTGAAAAGGTCGTCGAAGTTCAAAAGTACGGTCGCGAACCGATCTCGTTGCACACCCCACTGGGTGAAGACGGCGACAGCGAATTCGGTGATCT
>CALQPL010000107.1 GCA_943332445.1 Bifidobacterium breve | reverse complement strand
CTAAGTGCCCTAGTTCAAGATCAGCGGCTCTGGCTGGCTCTTGACATCACCATTGCGCGCGACGATTGCATACGAACCGTTCGATGCTTCTGGCTTTGATCCGCTACAGCCAGGCTTGCTGACTTTTCCATTCCATTCCACCGTCACCGCATAAGGCGACGACTTCGAAATCGGTCGGACATTGGCGGCGCCACCAGGGCTGCAATCATCCGATGACCAGACGCGCTTGCCACCGGCAGAAGTAATGCGCACTTCATTTTGTGAGCCACCCACATCGCGCAAGCATGTGGTGTCGCTGTTCGTCGCCACAACAAAGCGCATCAGAACACGTCCCCCAGTGGGGTTCTCCAAGTTTTCGGCTGTGACATAAACCCGTACCTGAGAGTCCTTGCATTCGCCCTTGGCTGGGGTTCGGGTAGCAGTAGCACTGGGTGAGGAGGTCGGTGATGCGATCACGGCTGTCGACGCCGATGGCGTCGGAGTGGCCGAACTCGTGGTCGTCACGGCGGGGATTGGCGTGTTGTCAGCAACGGGCTGAGTACCGCCGCCGCATGCTTTGCCGACAAACAGCACAAGGATGACGAGCACCACAAGGATTTCGATGCGGCGGCGCCAATACACGCGCGCAGGCTTAGCACCTACGGGATTGAGCAGGGAAGACACAAGTAACAGAGTAGAGAGGGCAAAACCAGACAGGGCACTGTGGTTGCGCGAAAGCCCAGATCCCCTAGCGTGGAGCCCGTGCTCACGCCTAAGACCACCCGTGACGTGCGATCGCACCTCCTCGAGTGGTTTGATCACGCCGAGCGTGACCTCCCCTGGCGGGGAGCAAGTCCCTGGGCAGTCGTCGTGAGCGAATTTATGCTCCAGCAGACCCCTGTCAGCCGAGTGTTGGAACCCTTTGCGCAGTGGATGAAGCGATGGCCCACTCCCAGCGCACTGGCCCGCGCCACTCCTGGCGAAGCGATCGTGATGTGGGGGCGCCTGGGCTATCCACGTCGTGCGCTGCGACTTCATGCCACTGCAGTGATGTGCGACGAACAATTCGGTGGCGAGATTCCGTCCACTCTCCCCCAGTTGCGATCCCTACCCGGGGTGGGTGAATACACCGCCGCCGCCATCGCAGCCTTTGCCTTCGAGCAACGTTGCGCAGTGTTGGATACCAATGTGCGCAGGGTGCATGCTCGAGTATTCGACGGCGTGCAATTTGCAACGACAACCAGCATCACTGAACGCGAACGCACACGAGCTGATGAGCTCTTGCCGACAGACCCTCACACCTCAGCCCGACTCAGCGCTGCCGTTATGGAACTCGGCGCCTTGGTGTGCACCTCACGTTCGCCTCAATGCGACGCCTGCCCCATCCGCACCCAGTGCGCGTGGCGGTTGAACGGAAAGCCCGAATGGCAAGGGCCGGCGCGCAAGGGTCAAACCTACGAAGGCACCGACCGTCAATGCCGTGGCCAACTGTTAGCAGTCGTGCGAAATAGCGACGGCCCTGTCGAATTAGGAGAACTTGAACAAGCCTGGCCCGAGCCCGTCCAACGCTCGCGTGCCTTGGATTCGTTGGTTGCCGATGGACTGATTGACGTTCGTGCGGATGGCACTTTTTCCTTGCCCTCATAGGGCTACTGGGCGGTGTACCCGCCATCAACGGTGTAGTACGAACCAGTGATATTGGCCGCTCGACCACTGGCCAAGAACGCTACGAGTTCAGCAACTTCACGCGAGGTTCCCATCTGTCCACGCGGATGCATTCCGCTTAAGCCAGCCTTCATTTCCGGTGACAACTGGCTAAGCAAGGGCGTATCGATAAATCCAGGCCCCACTGCATTAACGCGAATGGATTGCGCCGCATGGTCGAGAGCCGCCGCACGGGTGAGACCGACAACGCCATGTTTAGCTGAGACGTACGCTCCGGCTGCTGGGAATCCCACGGACCCCAAGATTGACGACATATTCACGATCGAGCCACCGCCGGATTCGATCATGGCTGGGATTTCAGCGCGCATGCAATAGAAGACACCGTCGAGATTGACCGACAGAACCGACCGCCAACCTTCGACGCTATAGCTGCCGATCGGGTTTTGTTCGCCACCAATTCCGGCGTTGTTGACGGCGATATGCAAGCCACCCCAGGTGTCTATCGCCCGCTGCACCATCAACTCGCAACGCTGCGGGTCACTGACATCGACCGCGAAAGGTCGCGCCGAATCGGGGAACTGACTTGCTACCTTTTCGGCCGCCACCGGATCGACGTCAGCGACCAGCACCTTGGCCCCGCGTTCAACGAGAAGTTGCACGCAGGCCGCGCCGATTCCCGATCCGCCTCCGGTGACTACTGCCACCTTTGACTCAAAATCTGGTTCGCTCATGTCAACCTCCTAGGTTGAGAGCAACCCCGATCTACTCCGAGGAACCGCTTTCTGCGGTTTCAACCGGTGGCAGGTCTGGCATTTCGCCCTTGGTGGTGCCGGTAAAGGTGAAGTGGGCATCCTCGCCCTCACCCGCAACGTCAACCAACACAATCTGACCGGGGCGAAGCTCACCGAACAAGATCTTTTCGGAAAGCTCATCCTCGATATCGCGTTGAATCGTGCGACGTAGCGGACGAGCGCCCAAGACGGGGTCATAGCCACGTGCGGCCAACCGAGCCTTGGCATCGAAGGTGAGGTCGATGGCCATGTCCTTGTCTTGCATGCGGGCATCCAGCTTGGCGATCATCAGATCAACGATCTGAACGATTTCGGCCTCACTCAACTGGTGGAAGACCACGGTGTCGTCAATGCGGTTAAGGAACTCAGGACGGAAGTGTTGCTTGAGTTCTTCGTTGACCTTGGACTTCAACCGGTCGTAGGACGACTGGGTGTCGCCAGACGCGGCAAAGCCCATGCCGAAGCCCTTGGAAATATCACGCGTTCCCAAGTTGGTCGTCATGATGATGACCGTGTTCTTGAAGTCAACAACTCGACCTTGACTGTCGGTCAAGCGACCGTCTTCAAGGATTTGCAACAGCGAGTTGAAGATGTCCGGGTGTGCCTTCTCGACCTCGTCGAACAAGACCACAGAGAACGGCTTGCGACGCACCTTCTCGGTCAGCTGGCCACCCTCGTCGTAACCGACGTAGCCGGGAGGCGATCCGAAGAGACGCGAAACGGTGTGCTTCTCGCTGAACTCGGACATGTCGAGCTGGATCAAGGAGTCTTCGTCGCCAAAGAGGAACTCGGCCAAGGTCTTGGCTAGTTCGGTCTTACCCACACCCGATGGACCGGCGAAGATGAACGATCCACCTGGACGCTTGGGGTCCTTCAGGCCAGCACGAGTACGGCGGATGGCTTGAGACAACGCCTTGATGGCTTGCTCTTGGCCAATGACGCGCTTGTGAAGTTCGCCTTCCATCTGCAGCAGACGTTGGGATTCTTCTTCGGTCAGCTTGAACACTGGGATGCCGGTCGCAATCGCCAACACTTCAGCAATCAGTTCCTCATCCACAACAGCAGCGACGTCCATGTCGCCGGCCTTCCATTCGCGCTCGCGCTCAGCCTTTTCGAGCAACAAGTTCTTTTCGGTGTCGCGCAGTCCGGCGGCCTTTTCAAAGTCTTGCGCATCGATGGCTGATTCCTTTTCGCGGCGCACGTTCGCGATGCGCTCGTCAAACTCACGCAAGTCCGGCGGTGCGGTCATGCGACGAATACGCATGCGCGAGCCAGCCTCGTCAATGAGGTCAATCGCCTTGTCTGGCAAGAAGCGATCGGAAATGTAGCGATCAGCCAAGGTGGCAGCCGAGACCAAGGCCTCGTCAGTGATGGATACGCGGTGGTGGGCTTCGTAGCGGTCGCGCAGGCCCTTCAAGATTTCGATGGTGTGCGCCAACGAAGGTTCTTGTACCTGGATGGGCTGGAAACGTCGCTCAAGAGCGGCGTCCTTTTCCAAGTGCTTGCGGTATTCATCCAGCGTGGTCGCACCGATGGTTTGCAACTCACCACGAGCCAACATGGGCTTGAGAATGGAAGCTGCATCGATCGCGCCTTCAGCCGCGCCGGCACCCACGAGGGTGTGCAGTTCGTCGATGAACAAAATGATGTCTCCGCGAGTTCGAATTTCCTTGAGCACCTTCTTCAGGCGCTCTTCGAAGTCTCCGCGGTAACGGCTACCAGCCACCAGAGCACCAAGGTCCAACGTGTAGAGGTGCTTGTCCTTCAATGTCTCGGGTACTTCGCCCTTAACGATGGCTTGAGCCAGTCCTTCAACGACGGCGGTCTTGCCGACGCCGGGCTCACCGATGAGGACCGGGTTGTTCTTGGTACGACGCGAGAGCACCTGCATCACGCGCTCGATTTCCTTTTCCCGCCCAATAACTGGGTCTAGCTTGCCTTCGCGGGCAGCTTGGGTGAGGTTGCGACCAAACTGATCCAAGACCAGTGAGGTGGAAGGCGTGCCTTCGGCTGGGCCACCGGAAGCGGCTGGTTCCTTGCCTTGGTATCCCGACAGCAACTGAATGACTTGTTGGCGGACGCGGTTCAGGTCTGCGCCGAGCTTGACCAGCACCTGTGCTGCTACTCCGTCGCCTTCACGAATCAAACCCAAGAGGATGTGTTCGGTGCCGATGTAGTTGTGGCCAAGTTGCAGGGCTTCACGCAAGGACAGTTCAAGAACTTTCTTTGCACGCGGAGTAAAGGGAATGTGTCCGCTCGGAGCTTGTTGGCCTTGACCAATGATCTCCTCCACTTGGCTGCGTACAGCCTCAAGGG
>CALQPL010000106.1 GCA_943332445.1 Bifidobacterium breve | reverse complement strand
CGAAGTCATGCGGGGCTACACCCTCCCCAACGGTTTACAGATCCGTCAGCTCCGCGTGCCACTGGGCGTAGTGGGCATGATTTATGAAGCCCGCCCCAATGTCACCGTTGATGCTGCTGGCCTGTGCTTGAAGTCTGGCAATGCTGCGCTTTTGCGTGGTTCGTCTTCGGCTTATGACACCAACGTGGCTTTGGTTGCGGTCATGCAAGATGCCCTTGAGGTCGCAGGATTGCCCCGCAATGCCATCCAGTTGGTTCCCGGTACCAGTCACGAATCGGTGAAGCACCTGATGCAAGCGCGCGGGCTGGTTGACGTGCTGATTCCGCGTGGGGGAGCAGGGCTGATTAAGTCCGTCGTTGAAGGTTCGCTGGTCCCGGTCATCGAAACGGGCGTGGGTAACTGCCACGTCTACGTGGATGCGGATGCGGATATCGACAAGGCCATCAACATCTTGATCAACTCCAAGACCCAGCGCGTGAGTGTGTGCAATGCGGCCGAAACGTTGCTGGTGCATGCTGATGTCGCTGCGGAGTTCGTGCCCAAGGCCCTCGCTGCGCTCAAGGACAAGGGCGTCACCATTCACGGCGATGCAGCCATGGCGGACTTTTGTGCCAGCGCCGGTATTGATTTTGTTCCAGCAACCGAGGATGACTGGCTTGCTGAGTACTACTCGCTGGATCTGGCAGCTGGCATCGTGAACTCCATTGACGAAGCGATCGCCCACATTCGTCGTTACACCAGTGGTCACACCGAAGCCATCGTCAGCGATAGCTTCACCGCTACGCAGTACTTCGTGGCTCAGGTGGATTCGGCCGCTGTCATGGTCAATGCGTCTACTCGGTTCACCGATGGTGGTGAATTTGGCTTTGGCGCAGAAATTGGCATTTCAACCCAAAAACTGCATGCTCGCGGTCCCATGGGACTCGCAGAATTGACCTCAACGAAATTTGTCGTGACCGGTGACGGCCATATCCGTGGCTAGTTGTTTAGACTGATCTGACTACACGTTCTTATATAAGGAGTTCTCCATGGTGTCGATCCTGGCCGAAGCCGCCGAAACGACGGAGAAGTCTTTTCCGTTGCCCCCCGTTGGGTTTGGTCTCCTCGGTCTTGGCATCTTGCTCCTCGCCTTGTACATGGTGACTCGGATCAACCCCGATCGCTAATCGCTCGCTCATGCGTATTGGGGTGATGGGCGGGACCTTTGATCCGCCTCACCTTGGGCACCTCGCGGTAGCCCGAGACGTTGCCGCGCAACTTCAGTTAGATCACGTTGTCTTTGTCCCTACGGGTGACTCCTGGCAAAAAGGCACGGCCACTCCTGCGAAGGATCGCCTCGCCATGGTTGACCTGGCGATTGCGGGCGAGGAACTTTTTGTCAGCAGCGATGTCGATGTCCAACGTGAGGGACCGACCTTTACCTTTGACACGTTGACGCAGTTGCGAGCCGAATATGGCGTTGACGCTGAGCTGTTTTTCCTGCTCGGTGCGGATGCCCTCGCTGGCCTTCCGACCTGGCATCGGGCCAGCGAGTTGGGACAACTGGCTACATTTGTTGGCTTTGGTCGGCCCGGCCATGACGCCATCGCGCCAGCAGGTTTCGAATCCTGGGTGCGCATCGTGGCTGTTAGTGCGATCGATATCTCATCAACCCAATGTCGCCAGAAGTTAGCGGCAGGGGAGTCGGTGGAGGGTTTGATGCCTCAGGCGGTCATTGACTACGCCACTGCGCGCGGGCTCTATGCCGGCGTGAGAGAGTAGCCACCCAGCACCACCTATGGAGGACTAGTGACCGCAACGACTCAGGCTATTGAATTAGCGGTCGCAGCAGCCGAAGCTGCCGGCGACAAGTTAGCCCAAGACATCGTTGCCATCGACGTGAGCGACCACTTGGTCATCACCGACATCTTCGTCATTTGTTCAGGTAACACTGAGCGCCAAGTCAAAGCCATCGTGGATTCGATCGAAGAACGCCTCCACGGCCTGGGTGTAAAGCGCATTCGACGCGAAGGTCATGCGGAAGGCCGGTGGGTCCTGTTGGACTTCGGCGACATCGTGGTGCACGCACAGTTGGCTGAAGAGCGTGTGTTCTATGACCTCGAGCGCCTGTGGGGCGATTGCCCGACGGTGGAACTTCCAGCGGAAGTTAACGCTCACGCGGCTGTATCTCAAGAAGCCTGATTCATGACGCGGTTGGTGTGGTTGCGCCATGGGCGCACTCCGTGGAATCAAGAAGGTCGATTTCAGGGCCAAACCGATATTGCACTGGACGAAGTAGGTCATGCCCAAGCCGAGCGTGCTGCGTCGTACCTGATCCACCTCGAACCATCGTTGATCATTAGCTCGGACCTTGAACGGGCCGTCCAAACCGCTGAGCCGTTGGCGAAGTTAGCGGGTATTTCGATCACTCACGATGAACGACTGCGTGAAACCGATGCTGGAGCGTGGCAAGGTCTAACGCACGCTGAAATTCGCGAACGTTTTGGCCCGAGCTTGGATCAATGGTCGGCCGGTATCGATGTTCGACCAGGCGGTGGCGAAACGCGTCGCGAAGTGGCTGATCGGGTGAGTAGTTGTGTCAACGAGTATGTGCGTACTCACGACGGACAGACCATCGTGATCGTGACGCATGGTGGATCAGCGCGAGCCGGCATCGGTCACATGCTGGAATTGCCCGAAGATTCATGGTTGGCACTGGGGGTGCTGGCCAACTGCTCGTGGTCCATCTTGGGGCGGTCAGGACATGCTTCACCACCGTGGCGGCTCCTGGAATACAACGCCGGGAGTTTGCCTGCACCGGTCCTAGGGGATGACCGCTAGCCGGTTCTAGGCGGTGGGGCGCGCACAGTTATGCTGTGACCTCCTCTCCTTGAGAGCGGGGCTGTGGCGCAGCTGGTAGCGCACCTGCATGGCATGCAGGGGGTCAGGGGTTCGAGTCCCCTCAGCTCCACCAAGTACAAAGACGCAGGGAGCATTTCCTGCGTCTTTTGCGTTTCTCGACCCCATTTGGGCGATCAAGCGCGCTCTTGCCATGTCCGATACGGTGAAGAGCAGGAGGACAAGCATGAGTTGGACGGCAAGAAGCGGTAGTCGGGTGCGTACCAGACTGCTCGCCCTTGCCCTGTCTGTTGCTTTCCTGACCACCGGTGTTGCCACGATCAATGTGGTCAGCGCGCAGGCCGCCACCGTGATCACCGGCGTAGATGTTTCTAAGTGGGATCACTCGGCAACCAGCGCGTTCCCGGCAGGCACTCCTATTGATTGGGTCAAGGTCAAGGCCGCGGGTCGTAGCTTTGCGATCATTAAGGCGTCTGAGCGCACGAACTACCGCAATCCCTACTTTGCCAATGACTACACCCAAGCAAAGGCCGCCGGTCTGGTTGTTGGCGCCTATCACTTCGCCCGCCCAGCATTGCCGCTTTCAACGGCGACCGATCAGGCTCGCTACTTCATCTCTACTGTTCAAAAAGTTGGCAGTTTCCGCGATCAAAAAACCTTCCCAGCAGTCCTGGACCTAGAAACCACGGGTGGTTTGGGTCAAGCCGACCTGATCGCGTGGACCCAACAATTCCTCAACACCGCGCAATCGCTAACCGGTCGTAAGCCGATCTTGTATTCCTACGACTACTTCGTACGCTCAACTTTGGGAAACACCAAGCAGTTTTCGAGTTACCCGTTTTGGTATGCGCGGTACACCACCACTGTTCCTACATCAGCAACGATTCCTGGCGGTTGGTCGCAGTGGACGATGTGGCAGTACTCCTCAACCACCACCACGAATGGGATCATCGGCGCTGGCGATGTGAACCGGTTTAATGGAACAACGGCTGCATTGCTGGCCTTTGCCGACGGTCGCAAATCGGGTTATGGACCACCATCAATTCCGCTCAACCCCATTGCCACGCCTGGTATCGCCTCGGCGCAGTTGAGTTGGACGGTTCCCAATGACAACGGCGGCGTGCCGGTCAATCGTTATCGAGTCAGTATTGATTCGGGGCCGGAAGCCATCACTCCGACTACATCATTTGCGGCAGTTGGGCTTGCGCCTGGTGTGCACACCTATTCCATCTCCGCGGAGAACTTAGCTGGTGTGGGATTGCCGGCAACAGGATCGTTCACCATCGACCCCTACGACGTTTCCACGCTTCCGGCTCCCGTCATTCCGGTAGTAGAGGTGTTCAATCCAGCTACCAATGCTGGTTCCGAGGTAAACGTGGTGCAGGTCAAGGTCACGCGCCCCACGACGCAACAAGCCATTCGCAACGCCCAAGTCACCGTCAACATCACGCCGGAGTTGGGTAATCCGCGAGTGCCGCAAGTGGTCTACACCGATGCTGAGGGAATCGCCGCCGTGCGTTTCAAGTCCCAGGTTGATGCGGGCATTTCTGTGGCCACCACCGCTGGTGCTTGGTATTCCGCGGTGACGAAGTCTTCGTCGGTGCGCATCCGCCCCACGATCAAGGCTCACCTCAGTGTGGCAGTGATCCGTCGCGGCACCTCGGCTCGATTGACGGGATCGACGTCAACGTTGCTGGCCGGTGAACGGGTGTATCGCCAGACCTATAGCGGTGGACGCTGGGTCACGCGGGCTTACCGGATCGTGTCTGCCACAGGCACCTACTCCTTCAAGGTAACCGTGCCCACCGCGGGCCGAAGGGTCTATCGCGTGGTCTTGCCGTCGACCTCCCATCACTTGCGGGTGGTCTCGCGCACGCGGACGCTCATCATTCGCTAGGGCGTGGGAAGATAGCGCCTGCACCGAATCGGTGCAGGAAGCCGCGACCACGATCGGGATGTTGACGCAAGCATGAGT
>CALQPL010000105.1 GCA_943332445.1 Bifidobacterium breve | reverse complement strand
AATGGCTACCGCGAAGAAGATGGCCCATGTAGTGCAGGACGAGGAAGCCCTGGCTGATGTGACCAAGCGGTTGCGTCGTGCTGAAGGACAAATCGGCGGAATCTTGCGCATGTTGGACGAGGGTCGGTCCTGTGAAGACGTCGTCATGCAGTTGGCCGCTGTGTCTAAAGCCATTGATAAGGCTGCATTCAGCCTGATTACCGCCGGATTGCGTGAATGCATCACTGAAGGCAAGAACAATGCAGATGACGTAGCGCAGCAACTGCAGCGCTTATTTTTGACGATGGCCTAGGGCAGGGATGACAGACGTGCGAAAAATAGTTGTTGTCGGAGGAGTAGCCGGAGGAATGTCAGCGGCCACACGGATGCGCCGTCTTGATCCTGATGCGTCCATCATCGTGATTGAGCGAAGCGGGTTTGTTTCGTACGCGAATTGTGGTTTGCCCTATTACGTCGGTGGTGTCATCGCTGATCGTGAATCCTTGTTATTGCAAACGCCTGAATCTCTGGATGCCCGCTTCGCACTGGATGTGCGGATTGGCTCCAATGTTTTGTTAGTGGATCGAGATAGTCGTGAGGTGGAAGTTCAAGGGCCTACCGGCGAGGTATACCGACTTCCCTTTGATTTCCTCATCCTCAGCCCAGGTGCGCAACCGGTGGTTCCACCGATCCCTGGCATCGAAAATGCTTACACCCTCCGCACGGTCGAGGATGTATCCCGAATCGCATTAGCAGTGGCGAACAAGCCTGACCGAGCCGTAGTTATCGGTGGCGGCTTCATCGGCTTGGAATCCGCGGAGAACTTGATTCACCGTGGTATCCCCACATCGATTGTGGAGGCTCAGGAACAGCTCATAGCGCCTTTGGATTACGAACTTGCCGTCCTCGTGCACGAGGAAGTGCGCAAGCATGGCGTTGACCTGCACCTGGGCACGGGTGTAGTCCAGATCAACCCCGATCAGGTCACCTTGTCCGACGGAACGGTCATCGAATCGACGTTGGTTATTTGCGCCATCGGCGTACGGCCGGATATTTCTTTGGCCCAATCAGCTGGGCTAACGATTGGCTCGCGCGGTGGGATTGTCATCAATGAATTCGGGCAAACAAGTGACCCCGCAATTTACGCAGTAGGCGATGTTGCGGAAAAAATCGATGCATTTGATGGTGAGTCAACGCTGGTGCCACTGGCCAATATTGCTAACCGACAAGGTCGCGTGGCCGCCGACCACATTATGGGACGCCCAGTTCGTGAAGTGACGACCATTGGCACCGCAATCGTCAAGGTTTTTGACCTCACTGTTGCGGTCACCGGATGGAATGAAAAGCGATTGGTTGCTCAAGGAGTCCCATTCCAGGCCATTCACACGCATCCTGGTTCGCATGCCGGGTATTACCCAGGTGCTGAGGAGATGGCCCTAAAACTCTTGGTTCACAAGCCAGAGGGTCAAATCCTGGGTGCCCAAGCGGTCGGGCGCTCTGGTGTAGACAAACGCATCGACGTGATTGCTACTGCGATGAAGAGTGGGTTGCTCGCTCCTGAACTTGCGGATTTGGAGTTGGCCTACGCGCCTCCTTTTGGGTCGGCAAAAGATCCCGTGAACATGCTCGGTTACATCGCTGAGAACTTGCTCAGTGGATTGACTAAGAATGTTCAGTGGTACGAGGTGGATGCTTTGGCTGCCGCCGGTGCAGTAATCCTTGATGTGCGCAATGTGGAAGAGTTTGCTGACGGAGCGATTCCGGGATCAATCAACGTTCCGCTCGATGACTTGCGGACACGGATGAGTGAGATTCCTGATGGTCCCGTCATGGTCTACTGCAAGGTTGGTCAACGCGGTCATACCGCCACCGTTTTGTTACGGGAGAACGGCTTCGAGGCTGTCAACTTGGATGGCGGCTTCACGACCTGGAGCGCCGTAGCGAGCAGCAAAGGCTTAGTGACAGCGGCCAAGGGTTAATCAGAAGGCGAAGTTGCTGCCGGTGACTTCCATGGATTGATTCCATAGAGCAATTGCTTGGCCCTGATCAATCGCTTGTTTGGGAACTTTCAGGAGTTTGGGTCCGCCACGAAATTCCGCAAATGAGGGTCCGTAGTACTGCCCGGATTGTGCGGTTGACGAGGTCGCGGCAAAAAGTTGTGGCAACGCGCCAGCATCAGCAGATTGAGCAATGCGCTTGACGATCCCGCCGAACCTTCCCGAGTCTTGGGGAAACAAGTTCGTGCTGGAAAGCCCTGGGTGGGCAGCAAGAGCGCTGATCGTTGATCCTGATGATTGGAGTTTGCGGTGTAGCTCGTAGGTGAAGAGCAAATTCGCCAGTTTGGACCGCGCGTAGGCGGACCATTTTTCATAGCCAGCATCGGTGGTGATGTCATCGAAGCTCATTGCGGTTTGCTTCGCTGCAACACTGGAAATCGTCACCACGCGCGCAGAGGGCGCAGCCTTCAAAGATTCGAGCAACGATGCGGTGAGCGCAAAGTGCCCAAGGTGGTTTGTCGCTAAGTGCATTTCGTAACCATCAACAGATTGGCTGAAAGGAATCGCCATGATGCCGGCGTTGTTGATCAAGATGTCCAGCGGTCCTGAGAATTCGTTGGCAAAGGCACGAACGGAATCCAAGGACGAGGTGTCGAGTCGCCGCACTTCAACCGATGCCCCAGGAATAGCGTGCTCGACCTTGGCCTTGGCCGCCCAGCCACGCTGTTCATCGCGCGCGGTCATGATCACGTGGGCGCCCTTGGCAGCCAACGCATGGGAACTTGCTAGGCCTAATCCGCTGTTTGATCCGGTGATGACGACGGTCTTGCCGGTCAGGTCCTGGATGGCGCTCGATTTCCAACTCATGAACTGATTTGACCACGAAGGCTGAGGCCTTGCACTACTAGTACCGTCAATTGGCCCATAGAGCGAGGGCAGGTTTTCACCGCTCAGGTGTCTTCAGGTAGCCTTTCACGGCTGTCGCCCCTTTAGCTCAGTCGGCAGAGCGTCTCCATGGTAAGGAGAAGGTCTACGGTTCGATTCCGTAAAGGGGCTCGGAAGATTGGTCTTTGTGCCTGAAGGTCAATCCCAAGGGCGGGGTAGCTCAGCCTGGTAGAGCAAGCGGCTCATAATCGCTGTGTCGCCGGTTCAAGTCCGGCCCTCGCTACCACCGCTGTACGGTTGTTTTCTAGCCGTCCGGCACCAGCACGATAAGTTCCACCTCGCAGCCCCCTCTGCGAGTCCACTTAACTGAAAGGCTCGATCATGGCCAAGAGCGATGTCCGTCCCAAGATCACGCTCGCATGCGTTGAGTGCAAGGAACGTAACTACATCACGAAGAAGAACCGTCGTAACGATCCTGACCGCCTCGAGGTCAAGAAGCACTGCCCACGTTGCAACGCTCACACTGCGCACCGCGAAACTCGCTAAATAGTTCTTAAAGGACCGCGATGCCGTTAGATACCGGGTTCATTGGTCGCGTTTATCCCGCTACGCAACCCTATGTAGTGTCGCGCGCGAAAATCGCTGAGTTTGCTGATGCCGCTGGCGATGACAGTCCCGCATACCGCGATGTTGAAGCCGCCGCTGCCTTGGGTTATCCCGATGTCATCGCGCCCCCGACTTTTGCCACCATCGTCACCCTCGAGGCCGCATACGCCGTAGTTCACGATCCAGCTTTGGGCCTGGATTGGACTCGGGTTGTACATGGGGACCAACGTTTTGTTTATGACCGCCCGCTGCGCGCAGGTGATGAGATCACTGTCGTGGTCACTGTTGAGTCCATCCGTTCGATGGCCGGCAACGACATGATCGTTCTTCGCGGAGATGTTGCCACCGTTCAAGGCGAACATGCCGTCACGTCCTACACCTTGCTGGTGGCACGAAGCGCGGAGGATTCCGCATGAGCCCTCGACCGGTATTTGCCGACCTCGAAGTGGGCCAAGAACTCCCGGCTCAGACCTTTGTCGTGACGCGCGAAACGCTGATCCGCTACGCGGGGGCTTCGGGTGACTTCAACGTCATTCACTGGAGCCAACGTCATGCTTTAGAAGTGGGCTTGCCCGATGTGATTGCCCACGGCAACTTGACGATGGCCTTGGGTGCCCGTTACCTGACCCAGTGGGCTGGCGATCCTGGTGCCCTGAGTGAATATGGCGTGCGATTTACCAAGCCCGTCGTCGTCCCCGACACCGATGCCGGAACCACTGTCGAGATCACCGGAAAAATCCTTGAGCTCGATGGAGATTCGCGCGTGCGTATCGACTTGACAGTGACGAGCGAAGGACAAAAAGTCCTGACCCAAGCGCGTGCATGGGTTCACCTGTCGTGACTGCACCTGCCGAGGTAATTGCGCTGGCTGAACAGCGCCAACAAGCGCGGGCCGATAAAGACTTTGCGTTGTCTGATCAACTGCGTGCCGACATCCGCTCAGCGGGCTGGATGGTGCTCGACACTGCTGACGGTTTTACGTTGACGCAAGCTCCACCTTTTGATTCGGTGCCGAATGTGGGCGGGCTTCCCGACAACAGCGGCGCTGCTGCTACCCGCGCTCTGGGAATTGCCCTTGTTATCGACGGCTGGCCCGATGACACCCGCACGTGTATTCAGGCGCTGCTTGACCATGCCCCTTCGGATGCCGTCATTCTGGCTGTGGATCTGGGCAATGTTGACGGCGCGGGAGTCGTGGTGCACGAACTGGCCAAAGCCCATCCCGGTCGCATCGAAGAGTTTCACGTTGACGCACCATTAACCAGCACTGGTTGGTCGGCTGCACGTAATGCCCTGATCGCTGCGGACACCAGTGAGTTCCATGTGGTGATGGACCTGTCATCGGTCCTCGAGGGCGATGCGTTCACACCGTTGGTGGAGATGCTCACAGCTGATGAATCATTGACCGCTTCCGGCTGGCGCGGGGTTAATGTTGATGTCGCAGATCAGTGGCGAAGTTT
>CALQPL010000104.1 GCA_943332445.1 Bifidobacterium breve | reverse complement strand
CTTCGAGAGAGACATACGACAGCGAATCGGCTCCGATAGAGGCCCGAATGTCATCCACCGTCAGGCCGTTGGCAATCAGCTCTGCGCGGCTCGCAAAGTCGATGCCGTAAAAACAAGGCCACTTGACGGGGGGAGACGAGATTCGCACGTGTACTTCGGCGGCGCCGGCTTCGCGCAGCATGCGCACCAGCGCACGTTGGGTGTTGCCACGCACGATGGAGTCGTCAACAACGACGAGGCGTTTGCCTTCGATGACATCGCGCAGCGGATTGAGCTTCAGGCGAATACCGAGTTGGCGAATGGTTTGGCTGGGTTGAATAAAGGTGCGACCCACGTAGGCGTTCTTGACCAAACCTTGCGCGTAGACGATGCCACTTTCTTGTGAATAGCCAATAGCCGCTGGTGTTCCCGACTCGGGGACCGGAATCACCAGGTCTGCTTCAACTGGTGCTTCGCGTGCGAGCCTGCGTCCGACCTCCACGCGCACTTCGTTGACGCTGACACCGGAGATGGTGGTATCTGGTCGAGCCAGATATACGTATTCAAACAAGCAACCCTTGGGCTCAGGCTCAGCAAAGCGTTGCGAACGCAAACCATTTTCGTCGATAGCGATCAGTTCGCCGGCTTCAATCTCGCGCACGAAGCTCGCGCCGACGATGTCCAAGGCCGCTGTCTCACTGGCCACCACCCAGCCGCGCTCAAGGCGACCGAGCACCATGGGGCGAATTCCTTGTGGGTCCCTGGCTGCGTACAGGGTGTTTTCATCCATAAAGACCAAGCAGAAGGCGCCGCGCAGTTGGGGCAGCACCTCCATCGCACACGATTCCATTGATCGTTCTGGGTGAGCGGCCATCAAGGCTGCGATCAGGTCGGTGTCGTTGGTGGCTTTGGGAGTGGTGGAAAAGCTTCCAGGGAAATTCAATTCTCCGGTGTTGCGCAAGTTGTCGAGAATTTGTGCGAGGTCACCGGTGTTAGTCAAGTTGCCGTTATGGCCAAGAGCGATGCTTCCGGTTGCTGTGGCACGGAAGGTGGGTTGTGCGTTTTCCCATACTGATGCACCGGTCGTGGAGTAGCGCGTATGACCAATCGCTAGGTGCCCGCTGAGTGATTCGAGCATGCCTTCATTGAAGACTTGTGAGACCAAACCCATGTCTTTGTAGACGACAATTTGATCACCATCTGAAACGGCAATACCTGCGGATTCTTGTCCGCGGTGCTGAAGTGCGTAGAGACCGAAGTACGTAAGTTTGGCTACTTCTTCGCCCGGCGCCCACACTCCGAATACGCCACAAGCATCCTGCGGTCCCTTGTCGCCAGGGAGCAGATCGTGGTTGAGGAGCCCATCGCCTTTAGGCACATCCGGAGTCTATCGGCTAGCCCATGGGCATGGATGCTGCAGCCCGCCCGGCGTCGCCAAAACGACCTGGCTTCTTGGGTGCGCTGTCGCCACCTTCGCCCTGATCGTGGTCCTCGTCCTTGGCTGGCATGGGAACCACGTGGCCATCGCTGAGGATGATGCCGTCTTCAAACCTGGCCTCAATGGCTCCACCACCGAACTGCTGCTCATACAAGTCCGCGTAGACCCCGCCGTGGGCTAGAAGCTCGTCATGAGATCCATGCTCGACGATGCGGCCGTCATTGACGGCGAAGATCACATCCGCCGAGCGAATCGTGGACAGTCGGTGGGCGATGGCAATGGTCGTGCGGTCCTTCATCAAGGGCTTCAACGCAGCCTGAACCAACCGCTCGTTGGTGGTATCAAGGGCTGAGGTTGCTTCATCGAGGATGAGGATGCGGGGGTTCTTCAAGATCACGCGCGCGATGGAGAGCCGTTGCTTTTCACCACCGCTGAGTCGATAACCGCGCTCGCCGACCATGGTGTCGTAGCCCTCATCAAAGGTGAGGATCCGATCGTGGATTTGAGCGGCGCGGGCGGCAGCTTGAATCTGCTCGTCAGTGGCTTCGGGGTTGGCGTAGCGCAGGTTCTGGTTGATGGTGGCATGGAAGAGGTAGCTCTCCTGGGTGACCACTCCGATGGCATGGGCCAGTGAGGTGGCCTTGAGGTCACGGACGTCGTGACCATCGATGCGCACGGCACCTTCGGTGACCTCATACAGGCGAGGAACCAAGTAGGAAATCGTGGTTTTGCCGGCACCGCTGGGACCGACAAAAGCCGCCAGCATGCCGGGCTCAATGGTGAAGTCCACGCCTTTGAGGGCATAGGTCGGTTCGCCCTTTTTCGGCTTCGGATCGTAAGAAAAGCGCACCGCATCAAATTCGATACGACCTTTGACGGGTTCGGGAAGGTCAATGGCATCGTCTTTATCAACGATGTCGGCTTCAACGTCGAGGTAATCAAAGATGCGATTGAACAACGCAAGCGAACTCGAGATCTCCGTGGTGCTTTGCAGGAGTTGGCCTAGCGGGAAGAAGAGTCGAGTCTGCAATCCAGTGAACGCCAAGATCGTTCCGGCGGTGATGACGATTCCGCCAGTGTTGACGTAGCCGGTGACGATAAACACGGCGACCGGCAAGACCGAAAAGAACGATGAGACGACGATGAAGAATCCGCGGCCGACAATTTGTTGTTTGACTTGAAGACGGGCCAGGATCGAACTTTGTTTGCGGTAACCGTCAGAAGCACCGGCCTGCTGACCGTTGGACTTGGCGAGCAAAACCCCTGAGACACTCAGAGATTCCTCAGTAATAGCTGACATATCAGCCAAGGAGACTTGAGTAGCAGCACTGACGCGGCGACGATATTTGCCCACCACAGAGGTAAGCCAAATAAACACCGGCAAAATGATCAACGAAACGACGGTGAGTTGCCAGGACAAGATGATCATCGCGATCACCGTAGAAACCAGGACAACAATGTTGCTGACATAGGTCGCTGCCGTGTCACTGACGACGGTTTGAAGTCCGCCGACGTCGTTTTGTAGCCGCGATTGAATTTCGCCGGTGCGAGTTCCAGTGAAAAATTTCAACGACAGTGATTGCAAGTGATCAAAAAGTTTGGTGCGCAGATCACGCAGAACGGCCTGGCCGATTCCCGCTGTTAAGTAGGTCTGCCAAAGCCCGAGGAGTGCACCAAGAATGGTGAGCCCCACGAGCTCAAGACTGATCTTCCAGAGCAGATCAATATTGGGCAGTTCCGAGGCGGGGAAAAGCGCCTTGTCGATGAGATTGCGGATGAGTAAGGGCGTCAAGATGCTCAGCGCACCGCTGATGATGACGATCGCCGAGACGATGCTCAAACCCACTTTGTGGGGTTTAAAGAGGGCGATCACGCGCGGAATGGTGCCTGGTGGCAACGCCGAGGTCTCGGGAAGCGTGTCAGGACCCATCAATGATCGCGGGCCTCCGCTGGACGGTCGCGCTCCCATGGGTTGGCTCATAAGGTTCAGGGTATTCCGGATGGCGAAACAGCGCCCACTCAGGCAAGCCAGCCGGTAGGGTCAACCTCCCCCTACGCCTCTGGAGACCCTGTGACTAATCGTCAGCCGCTTGATTTCACCGATCCGCGGGACAACGTCTATGCCTTCGCCAAGATGTGGGGCAGCTTCGCGCCTGAGCCACACATCGCGACCTTCCACGGAACGATGTTTGCCTCCATTGGCACCAACCGGTTGTTGCCGGTGTTTGGGTTCGCCGGTACGGGTGTGACCAAGGTCAAGATGCTCGACAACGGTCACGTGCTCATGCGCGGCAAGGAAACCGGGTTTTTCACCGACCTTGAAACCGGCGTTCCGATGAAGACGTGGGACAACCCCTTCACGGGGGAGACGGTTGAGGTGTACGAATTCTTTAACGACACGATCGGTGCTGAGCTCACGCTGGAGCTCCCCAAGTTGTATGTGGGCGACAACCCTGATGCGGCCGTTCACATGAACTTTCGTCCGGGAAACGTTGAGCCGGAAACCATCCCGCACATTTTGCCGTGGGAGGTGTACGGCGATGAAGTGTTGCTCGAGTGGGACTACACGCACTCTTACTCCAACCCGGTCACTCCGACACTGTGGCCGAAGGCATCGACGGGTACGTGGATTAACCCCAGTGAGCACTTCACGATCTATACCTCGTTGGCCGAACTCGAAGACCGTGATCTGCCCTCTGCTCACTTCCGCGCGGGCTTCTCGCGGCTCTCGCCGTGGTGGCCATGGATGCGCATGGGTGGCAGCGGCGTGGAAGGCGTGTTGTTTGGTCGCATGTTCTCGCGCACCACTCACCGTGGCATCGACGACGTCCCCCGTCCGATCCTGGATCGCATCATGGAACGCGATCCGTCGTACCTGGAACTGCCTGACGATTGGAATGCCGGACAGGTCTTGTCCACGTGGGAGGCCTACGCCCGCGACATTCCGCCCGAGGTCTAGAGGCGAGCCTTAGACACTGCCCTTAGACACTGGCTTGGCGTTCGTGTGCCTTGTTGGGATCGCGATCCCAGAACTGGCGAGCAGCAAATCCATCGCGGCGCAAGAAGTGTTCGGTGAGCGAGATGCGATCGGGGCGAAGGCGTAGCAACATGCCGTTCGGCACGGTGTCTGACGGGCGGCCGACTTCCCAATTGGATGCTGGGTACTTAAACACGGTCATGCCGTGTTCCCAGTCCGGCGTTCCAGGTTCGAGCAGTTCACCTTTGCCAAACATTTGAATGCCGAACGCGCTGGCCCAACCAGCCATCGGGTTTGCCACAGCAAACGACATCCGAGGATCGCGCTGCAGCGCCTTGATCTTGGGGCTATTGGGTTGCGGGTACACGTAGATGTCTAATTCCTCAGAGTAGAACTCCACGGGACTGCAGATCGGACCGTTCTTACCGTTCGTGGCCATGTAGCCAATGTTGGTCAACGTCAGCACGCGTTCGATGCGAGCTTCAAGTTGCTCACGGGGAAGTTGTTCGGTGGGGCGATTTTCTAAATCAAGCCACTTGTG
>CALQPL010000103.1 GCA_943332445.1 Bifidobacterium breve | reverse complement strand
GTTCAAGAGTTCATCCCGATTCCCGTTGATGAAGCCGTTCTGGACTTCCTCGCTGTTGAGGAATTCCACAATGAACAAGGCGCGCCGATGGTGCGTGGTTTGTTGGTAGCTGCTTCGCGCGACATGGTCATGAGTGCGGTTACTGCCGTTCAGGCTGCAGGGCTGACACCGTCGACCGTTGATCTGACTCCTTTTGCTCTCCTGCGTTCGCTGTCTACGCATACCCCGTATGGCGTCAATGAAGTCGAAGCGGTCGTTGATGTGGGCGCTCGAGTGACCAACATCGTCATCCATGAGGGTGGAGTGCCCCGCTTCGTGCGCATCCTGCTCATGGGCGGTGCGGACATCACCGAATCAGTGGCCGAACGCATGGGTGTTCCGATGGAACAGGCCGAAAGCTTGAAGCAGTCCCTGTCCTCTGATGCCCAATGGAGCAGCGACAGCGTTGATGAATCGCTCATGCACGTGATGGATTCCAGTGGTCAGGCATTTGTTGACGAGGTGCGCGGTTCGTTGGACTACTACCTGGCATCAACAGGCTCGGCACCGATTTCCCAGCTGGTCTTGACCGGCGGCGGCGGTCGACTCGTCGGCTTAGTGAATCGACTTTCCCAAGCCACGCGCATCCCTGTTGTTGTGGGCGCACCCACCTCGTCACTGGCGCTGGGTGACACTGGTTTGAGTCCGGAACAGTTGCAGTTCTTGGAGCCCTTGACTGCGGTTCCTGTTGGCCTCGCGATGGCGGTGGCCTGATGAGCACTTTGACGAAGAGTCGTGAAGAAGCCGCGCAGACGGTGTTGATCCCACGTGTGAACTTGCTGCCACCAGAAATTGCAGAAGCCACACGCTTTGACCAGATGAAGCGCATCATGGCGGCTTCCATCGTTGGTGTCTTTGGCGTGGTCATCCTTGCTGCCGTGGTTGCCAGTTTCCAAGTCTCCGCAGCCCAGAGTGAACTTGCCGATGCGCAGGCCACTGGGACGAGTTTGCAAAACCAGGTGAGCCAGTTCACTGACGTACCCAAAGTTTTCGCCGAAGTGCAGTCCGCACAGGCCCAATTGAGTTCAGCGATGGGCAATGAAGTGCGTTGGTCGACCTACCTGGGCGACTTGAGCTTGACCATCCCGCGCAACGTGGGGTTGACCTCCATGACGATCCGCCAGGACCCAACAGCCCCGGTTACCAGTGCACTGGGTGCGACAGGAATCGCCACCGTGAGTTTTGAAGGGCAGGCGTCGTCTAGCAAGAGTGTCGCGACGTTCTTGGATTCCTTGGCCAAGCAAAAGGGCTACATCGACCCCTACTTCACCAACGCGACGAAGTCCACTGGTGCAGATGCGAAGAACCTCGTGACGTTTAGCGCCTCGGTGACGGTGACAGATGAAGCCAAGTCGGGCCGGTTCACACAGAAGGCGAGTAAGTAATGACTAAGTCTCGTCAGTGGACTATTGGAACGGCACTCGTGGCCCTTGTGGTTTTGGTCGTCGGCATGATGCTGTTCGTTCAGCCACGTCGCAGTCAGGCCTCGGCCTTGAAGGACCAAACCGCGACGCAGGAAGCAGCAAACCAGTCGTTGCAGGCCAAGATCGCCAGCCTCAAAGCTCAGCAGCAGGACTTGCCCAAACAGCAAGCTGTCTTGGACACCATTCGTCAACAAATTCCCACGTCCCCGAACTTGCCTTCGTTGGTTCGATCGCTGACCGATCTGGCCAAGTCAACGGGTGTGGAGTTGGTGGCTCTTGCCCCGGCTAACCCACAGCCCCTGGTTGAAGCCAAGAGTTCTGCCACGGGTGGAGCGGCCGGCTCGGCTCCATCGAGCGGTACTACGCCATCGGGCGCAGGAGCCGCATCTAACGTGCAGCAGATCCCGATCAAGATCACTGTCATCGGTAGTTACACCGAGTTGACGACCTTCTTGAATCGTTTGGAAACGTTGCAGCGTGCTCTGGCCGTCCAGGAAGTGAACGTGTCCTTGGCCAGTGCTGTAGGGATCACCGGTGGGTCTACCGCGTCCACCGATTTGCAAATGGAGTTGTCCACCTTGGCCTTTATGGCTCCCAAGGCCGCAACGGCCACCTCACAAGCCCCGACTGGCTCGACCGATAGTGGTCCGGCCGCCGCGACGAATAACCAGTAGGAGTTCACATCATGGTGCCGAACAATGTTGCGCTCGCTGAGCCAGATGCTGGCTTTGCCTCGGGTTACGAAGAGCCAGGCCGCAGTCGCCGACCGTTGATCATCGCCGCTGTTGGCGCAGTGCTTGTCGCTGCACTAGCTGGTGTGTACTTCCTATTTTTGGCTCCTTCTTCCTCAAGTGAGGACCTTGGGCTCGTGGTTCCGGCACGGCAACCAGCAGCAAATGCTGCGCCAGCACCTGGGCAAGACGCCGTCGTCGCAGATCCGGGCGTGACCATTGGTCGCAATCCGTTTGCGCCGGTCAAGGCTGGTTCTTCGCAAGTCGACGCCCCCACGATTTCGGTTCCCGCTGCTCCGCAGGCCGCGAGTGGTGGAGTGACATTGGAGATGGTGTCGTTGGATCCGACATCGGCGACGGTGAAGGTTGACGGCACGTCCTACACCGCAAAGGTCGGCGAAACCTTCGCTAGTGACTTCAAGGTCTACGGGATTTTCGGAACACAATGTGCCGGAGTCTTGTTTGGCACTCAATCGGTGCCACTGTGCGTCGGGGATGTTCGCACCCTGACGAAGTAGTACCTGCCCCGCGCCAGTGATTGTTGGCACCGCAATGGGTGGTCTGGGCCGCGTGTCCCAACGGTTCATGAATCGCCCGAGCGTGGGAAGATATCCACATGTTGCGTTGGATTACGGCTGGGGAATCCCATGGACCGGCACTGGTTGGCATCCTTGAAGGATTACCGGCAGGGGTAGAAATCACCACTGATGTGGTGGCCGATGCGCTGGCTCGTCGACGACTCGGCTACGGCCGTGGCGCGCGTATGGCCTTTGAAAAGGACCTCGTCACCTTCCAGGGCGGTGTTCGTCATGGATTAACGATGGGCGGGCCCATCGCCGTCGATGTAGCCAATAGTGAATGGCCGAAGTGGACCACAGTGATGTCCGCTGACCCGGTAGATGCTGCCGAACTAGCCTCTCAGGCCCGCAACGCTCCCTTGACGCGACCGCGTCCTGGTCACGCCGACTTGGTCGGAATGCAGAAGTACGGATTTGATGACGCCCGACCAGTCCTTGAACGTGCGAGCGCTCGCGAAACCGCAGCTCGTGTAGCCGTTGGCGAATTTGCTCGTCAATTCCTCTCCCAAGCTCTGGGAGTCACGATCTTGAGTCACGTCGTGGGCCTTGGTTCGGTGCAGGCACCCGATGGCGTCATTCCTGGTCTGGATCAATGGGATGCCGTTGACCAAAGCCCCGTGCGTTGTATTGATCCAGACACTGAACAAGCCATGATCGCGGAAGTCGATGCGGCACAAAAAGACGGTGACACCTTGGGTGGTGTTGTCGAGGTTGTGGTTTATGGACTGCCACCTGGCTTGGGTAGTTACGTGCATAGCGACCGACGCATTGATGCGAAGTTGGCTGCTGCCTTGATGGGCATTCAAGCCATCAAGGGTGTCGAAGTTGGCGATGGATTCGCTTCAGCTCGACGACGCGGCTCGCAGGCTCACGACGAGATCGAAAACACCGATGAGGGCGTGCGCCGGCTTTCTGGTCGCGCGGGCGGCACGGAGGGTGGCATGACCACTGGCGAAGTGTTGCGCGTTCGAGCAGCGATGAAGCCGATTTCGACCGTTCCGCGCGCGCTGTCGACCATTGATGTTGCCACTGGTGAGCCCGCCAAGGCCATTCACCAGCGATCCGATGTGTGCGCTGTGCCAGCGGCTGGTGTTGTTGCTGAAGCGATGGTGGCACTCGTCCTAGCCGACGCCGCGTTAGAGAAGTTTGGTGGCGACTCGGTTCGTGAGGTGGAGCGCAACCTCCGTAGTTACCTCGACAACCTCATCATTCGATGAGTCCCCGGCTCGTTCTCGTCGGTGCCCCAGGTGCAGGCAAGACCACGGTGGGCCAATTGCTCGCCCAACGTTGGGGTGTCACGTTTGCCGATACCGACGCGTTGATTGAGGCCGAAGCTGGTTTATCAGTCGCTGACATTTTCATCACCCAGGGCGAACCCGCCTTTCGCGACTTAGAAGTGGCTGTCGTCTCGGCCGCTTTGGCTGAACATGATGGAGTCTTGTCGCTGGGTGGTGGGTCAGTGCTGAACGAGGGCACACGATCACTGTTGCAAGGACAGCCCGTTGCTTACTTGACGGTGGATGCCACCCATGCTGCCGCGCGCATTGGCTTGAATCGTGATCGTCCGCTCCTGCTGGGCAATGTTCGCGGCCAACTCATGAACTTGATGTCCGAGCGAGCCGAGCATTACGCCAGTGTCGCGCAGTGGACTGTGGACACCAGTAGTTTGAGTCCAGACGAAGTTGCCGACGTGATCGAAACGCATATGGGAGCGAAGTGATGGCCACCACCATTCGAGTGGAGACAGAGCAGCCGTACTCCGTCATCATCGGTCGCTCAGTCGTGGGCGATATCGCCTCGTTGTTGCGCGAAGGCACAACGCGTGTCGGTGTCTTCTTCGCTCCTGCAGTCCAGGTGCTGGCGACGCGGATCGTGGACCAACTCACGAGCCAGGGTTTGATCGTTGTAGCTACGCAGTTGCCAGATGCTGAAGCCGCCAAGACGGTGGAAACACTCTCCTCGTGTTGGGATGTCCTGGGACAGGCCGGTTTCACACGCAATGACGCCGTTGTTTCCGTGGGTGGGGGAGCCACCACCGACCTCGTGGGGTTTGTAGCCGCTAGCTGGCTGCGCGGAATTGATGTGATTCACGTACCCACAACGACTTTGGCCATGGTCGATGCGGCAGTCGGTGGCAAAACGGGCATCAATACTGCCGTGGGCAAGAACTTGGTCGGGGCATTCCATGAGCCACGCGGCGTCTTGGTTGACCTCGATGT
>CALQPL010000102.1 GCA_943332445.1 Bifidobacterium breve | reverse complement strand
GCGGTGGCGTGTCCGAGTGGCCTAAGGAGCACGCCTCGAAAGCGTGTGAGGGTGAAAGCTCTCCGTGGGTTCAAATCCCACCGCCACCGCCATACAAATAGCCAGTCCGTGAGGGCTGGGTTTTTGTTTACCGGCCAAAGAATTCACGCAGGAGCGCTGCCGATTCCTCGGCGAGGACTCCGGAGATGACTTCGGGTCGATGGTTAAGCCGGCGGTCGCGCACAAGGTCCCACATCGATCCCGCCGCACCCGCCTTCTCGTCGTGCGCCCCAAAGACAATCCGATCAACACGGGCCAGAACCGCCGCACCTGCACACATCGTGCAGGGTTCAAGCGTGACCACCAACGAACAGCCCGACAGCCGCCACTCGCCGCGGTGTGTGGCTGCGGCGCGCAAGGCCAAGACTTCAGCATGAGCGGTGGGGTCGCCTAGAGCTTCCCGTTCATTGCGACCAACACCGATAACCGCACCGGTTTGATCAATGACCACAGCGCCAACGGGGACATCGGAAGTAGTTAATGCCAGTCGAGCCTGTTCGAGCGCAGACTCCATGGCGGCAAGATCGGCTGGCAAAAAGGGAGTCATGTCAGCAGTGCGGGCTACGCGCCAGATTCGTCGCGCGCGTGCTCAAACTGCGGACCGCAACCGAGGCGTTCAGCGATCTCCGCGAATACATCGTGCGGATAAAACTCGTTGTCTTCGCACAAGGTCATGAGGTCGGAACTACCAATTCCCAAACTCTTCAGCAGCGACGTGTCACCGGCAACCGCGGGCTCGTCGTCGTCATCGGGCTCGCCGACCAAATCAATGATTTCTGCAGCCAGCGAGAAATCCTCAGCAGCAGAGGCATCGGAAATAAAGATGTGCACGTCTGGCCCAGTCACCCGCAGGACAACCGCGGCATCGTCATGAATAGAAACGAAACCGAGATTGCCGCCTTCGCCCGGGAACTGTCGGATCGCCTGAACCAGGTTTTCCAGTGACTCGCCCGCGCGCGGAGGTAACGGAGCAGCAATCCACTGCCCGCTTTCACGATAGACAGCAACGACGTAATCAATGTCGTCTACAGCCATCGGTCACCTCCACTGAAGTTGTTACCTCAGAGGATGACAGAAAGCGCGCGCTTCGTCACCTGCTCCACGCGGGAAAGGCAGCAGTAAAGGAAAAGTTGAACTTCGCCGGCTTAGTGCTCGCGAAGCAACGAACCAAAACCGTCCATACGGTCTGAAATTCCGTTACTACGAAGCGCATGCCACCAGGTGATGGTGTTGATCGCTAAGACCGGCTTGCCCAATTCCTTCTCAAGTGCGTCCGCAAGCGGAGCGAAATAGAGGTTGGTTCCGGCCTGGAGGATGGCATCTACATCGTCGCCATCCACCTGTCGAACCAATTCGCGACTCTTGGCAAACGGCTCGTGAGCAATTTCGACCGGTCCTGGTGAGTTGTGACCCTTCATGCGCACGACTTCATAGCCAATGTCGTTGAGGAACTTCTCCACCATGGTGTTACCGATCGGGGCGTAGGGGCTGACCACACCGACCTTCTTGATCTGGGGGTAGAGCTCGACCGCGTCCAAGATTGCTTGGGCACCAAAAGTGATCCCGCAACCGGCAATTTCCATCGCCATGTCGTTGTACTTGTTAAACATCGCGTCGGAGCGCTGCTTGCCATCCCAAAACGTCTCTGCCGAGTAACCAAAGACCACGTGATCTGGCTTCACGGTCAAAAGATCCTTCAGGCCTGGCTCGGTGGCGGCACTAATCGCCTCGACCATGGCGACAAACTCTTCTTCGGTGTTGACCACAAAGGGAGGAATAACGCAGGGACGCGTTGCCGTGATGACACCTTCGGGACGCATCGCGTTGTACTCGACCTCAACAGCGGTGTTTGTGGAGGGGACCAAGACGCCAAACTTCTTTCGGTAGCCGAAGTAGTCCACGCCATAGCCGTAGTTATCGAGTCCCACGATTCCTCCTCAGAACAAAGTTGTCGCACATAGTTTCAGCAGATTATTAAGAATTTGCGAGCCTGACGCACGGGTCAAAAGTCCCCAATCGCGCGCAAGTCCAAACCCTACAGACCCTTAACGGCAGCAACGACCTTGGTAAGGGAATCCTTAGCATCACCAAAGAGAAGTGACGTTTGCGGTTGGAATAGCAGATCATTTTCAATGCCCGCAAAGCCAGGGCGCATGGAGCGCTTGAGGAATACCACCTGACGGGCTTGATCCACATCCAAAATCGGCATGCCATAGATCGGCGCCGTCTTGTCATCTCGAGCTGCTGGGTTCACCACGTCATTGGCCCCCACGACAAGCGCGACGTCGGTGGTGGAGAACTCTGGGTTGACTTCGTCCATTTCTTTGAGTTGCTCGTAGGGCACATTGGCTTCAGCCAACAGCACATTCATGTGTCCTGGCATTCGACCGGCCACTGGGTGGATCGCGTATTCGACCTCAATGCCTCGTTCTGTTAGCAGGTCAACCAATTCACGGATGGTGTTCTGGGCCTGAGCCACCGCTAAGCCGTAGCCAGGAACGATGATCACTTTTTGCGCATAGCCGAGCATGATGGCCACGTCTTGAGCGCTGGAGGATCGGTACGGACGCTCTTCACCTGAGCCCGCAGCCGTTGCTGTGCTGGCTTTGAACGCACCAAAGAGGGTGTTCGTGATGGGTCGGCCCATGGCTTCAGCCATCAACTGGGTCAAGAGCGTTCCACTGGCACCCACCAAGGTGCCGGCGATGATCAGCAAAACATTGTTCAATACATAACCGCTGGCAGCCACCGAAAGTCCGGTGAAAGCGTTCAACAGCGAGATCACAATAGGAACGTCGGATCCACCGACAGGAAGCACGAACAGCACACCCAGCGTCAACGAGAACAAGCACAAGATCGCGAGCATGGTCGTTGAGGGTGATCCGATCAGAACCACGGCCGAAGCAACTGATCCGGCAGCAACGGCGGATGTGATCAGGCGGCCAGCCGGCAAGACAACAGGAGCGGTCGTCATGAGTTCTTGAAGCTTGAGGAACGTCACGATTGAGCCGGTGAAGGAGACGCAACCAATCAACACGGTAAGCACAGTTGCGACAACGGCGACTGTAGATTCCGTCGCCCCAGCTGAGGTGAACTCGATGACCGCGATTAACGCCGCAGCGCCACCGCCCACACCATTGAACAAGGCCACCAGTTGCGGCATCTGCGTCATTTGTACTCGGCGCGCGGCAATCCAGCCGATGACCGAACCGATCAGCAGGGCAATGACGATCAGAGGAACGCGTTGGAAGTCAGCGCCGGTGGAAAACACCACGATGATGGCCAAAGCCGCACCCGCAGCACCCACGAGATTGCCTCGGCGAGCGGTTTTGGGCGAAGACAAACCCTTCAAGGCCAAGATGAAGCAGACGCCTGCGACCAAGTTGACTAACTGTGCGCCAGTGGACATCAGGCGTCACCACCTTGGTCGGACTTCTTAGCCGGTTTACGGCCGGCAAACATTTCCAACATGCGATCGGTCACGACAAAGCCACCAACGAGGTTGATGCTCGACATCACGATGGCAATAACTCCCAGCACCACCGCAAAACCGCTGGCCGTTCCCGTGACGGAAATCGCGCCCACCAAGACGATGCCGTGGATCGCATTCGCACCCGACATCAACGGGGTGTGCAGCATGGATGACACCTTGGAAATGACTTCAATGCCGACAAAGATGCTCAGAACAAAAATCGTCAACAGCGCGAGATCAGTACTCATGGCCTAGTTCCCCTTCACTAACGCTTCAATGGCGCCTTCATGACGCACCACACCGTTATGGATCACTAGCGAACTGCTGACGATCTCATCCTCAAGGTCCAAGTCCACCTGTCCATCGGTGGTCAAGAGCTTGAGCACTGCAGAAACATTGGCTGAGTACAACTGCGATGCGTGGACTGGCATTTCGCTGGGAACATCCTTGGCGCCCCACACTGAGGCGCCACCAATCGTGACGACTTCACCAGGTTGAGATCCCTCGACATTGCCCCCGGTCTCCGCAGCCAGGTCAACGACCACCGAGCCGGTCTTCATCGCTGCCACCATCAACTCCGTCACCAACAGCGGAGCGGGCCGACCAGGAACCGCGGCGGTGGTGATGACGACATCAGAAGCCGCCACGTAGGGAAGCAAAAGATCGCGTTGACGTTGCGCGCGATCTTCACTCATTTCACGCGCATAACCGCCGGCACCGTCGAGTGCATCAAGCTCCAAGGTGATGAACGTTGCACCCATTGACTTGACTTCATCAGCACTGGCAGGGCGAACGTCGTAAGCACTCACGATCGCGCCAAGCCGCTTGGCAGTTGCAATGGCTTGCAGGCCCGCGACTCCAGCGCCCAACACCAAAACTCGAGCAGGCTGAATCGTCCCGGCGGCAGTCATAAAGAGCGGGAAGAACTTGGGCAACATCTCAGCAGCAACTAATCCGGCCCGATATCCAGCAACCAGGGCTTGGGAGGTCAAGGCATCCATCGATTGGGCCCGCGAAATACGTGGAATAAGTTCAAAGGACATTGCTGATGCGCGCACTTGAGTCAGCGCCTCGAGAACGGGAAGGCTCGCCAGCGGCTGCATAAAGCACAGCGCCAATGCACCAGCTTTCATCCGCTTGGCGTCGAGTTCGTCAATAGTGCGGACCGTCAGCACGACATCCGCACGGCTAATGGCTTCGTGACGCAAGGTCGCCGGAACGATGTCAGCGCCCATCGCGCTGTACGTAGCATCATCAAAAAAGGCCGCAGCACCGGCACCAGCGATGACAGCGACATCGAGGCCCAGGCCTCGCAGGGTTTGGACATGATCAGGAATAAGGGCGACCCGAGTTTCCGGTGTCACTTCGTCCAAAACCAAAACGCGCATGTGGACCTCTCAGGCTTAGTTCACGCCGTGTGCGCTTAACCAATCTAGTGCTTCAGACCAAGCGGCCTTGGCTGCTTTCTCGTTATATGAAG
>CALQPL010000101.1 GCA_943332445.1 Bifidobacterium breve | reverse complement strand
TGCACGACACGGTTGAAGACACGTCGTATTCGCTGGCGGAATTGCGGGAAACCTTCGGCGATGAAGTCGCCGAACTCGTTGATGGAGTGACCAAGCTCGACAAACTCAAGTATGGCAATGCCGCCCAGGCCGAGACAGTGCGCAAGATGGTCGTGGCGATGGCTCGCGATATTCGGGTGTTGGTCATCAAGTTGGCCGATCGGTTGCACAACATGCGCACACTGAGTGTCCTCAATCCTGATCGACAGGAGGCGAAGGCTCAAGAAACACTAGAAATTTATGCCCCGTTGGCTCACCGGCTCGGCATGAATGCCATTAAGTGGGAATTAGAAGACCTCGCGTTTGCGACGTTGAAGCCGAAAATGTTTGACGAGATCAAGGAACTGGTCGATGAACGTGCGCCGGAACGGGCTGGCTACCTATCCGATGTGATCGCACAAGTCAGTCATGATCTGGCAGACCAAAACATCAAGGCCACCGTGACGGGGCGGCCCAAGCACTTGTATTCGGTCTACCAAAAGATGATCGTGCGAGGTCGCGACTTCACCGATATTTATGACCTGGTCGGTGTGCGTATCTTGGTTGAGGATGTTCGGGATTGTTATGGGGCGCTGGGCGCGATTCATGCCCGATGGAACCCAGTTCCTGGCCGCTTCAAGGACTACATCGCCATGCCGAAGTTCAACATGTACGAATCTCTGCACACCACAGTGATGGGACCAGCAGGGAAGCCGGTTGAACTACAGATCCGGACCTACGCCATGCATCGTCGCGCCGAATACGGGATCGCCTCGCACTGGAAGTACAAAGAAGATGCGACGGGCCGCACCACGGGCATTCGTGACTCGGGCGATATGTACTGGCTCAAACAACTTCTGGACTGGCAGCAAGAAACTGCTGACCCCAGTGAGTTCCTCGATGGCCTGCGCTACGACTTGAGTACTGCCGAGGTCTTTGTCTTCACGCCCAAGGGTGATGTGTTGGCTTTGCCGGCCGGTTCGACTGCTGTGGACATGGCGTACGCGGTTCACACCGAAGTAGGTCACCGCTGTATCGGAGCTCGCGTCAATGGTCGACTCGTTCCACTGGAGTCAAAACTCGACAACGGTGACGTGGTTGAGGTCTTTACTTCTAAGGGTGAGGGCGCGGGCCCTTCGCTGGATTGGTTGAACTTCGTCGGTAGTAGTCGTGCGCGCAATCGCATTAAGGCCTGGTTCTCTAAGGAGCGCCGCGAAGAAGCGGCCGAACTTGGCCGCGATGAACTAGCCAAGGCGTTGCGCAAAGAAGGTTTGCCACTACGGGTGATGACCGGAGACGACCTCGCCACGGTCGCGCACGCCCTGCACTGTGAAGACATCCATGCGCTGTTCATCGCCATTGGCGAGAATCGGGTTTCTGCCGGTTCAGTGGTCGCCAAGCTGGTGACGCACATGGGCGGTACGCAGGCTCTGGCTGAGGACATTGTCGACACTGACACCTCGGTTGCCGCCATGCGCTTTGGGCGTGACCGAGGCGACTCCGGGGTCGTGGTTTTGGGGGCTGGGGAGGTGTGGTCCAAGCTAGCCCGCTGCTGCACGCCTGTCCCAGGCGATGAGATTGTCGGTTTTGTTACCAGGGGCAGTGGGGTGTCGGTGCACCGAACGGACTGCGTAAATGTTGAGGCGATGGCTGACCAGGTGGATCGCTTTGTGGAGGTGCAGTGGGCGCCGACCTCACAGTCCATGTTCTTGGTCAACATTCAAATTGAAGCGCTCGACCGCTCTCGGTTGCTCTCTGATGTGACCAGGGCGCTGTCTGATCAACATGTCAACATCTTGTCTGCGTCGGTGAGCACATCAAAGGATCGGATTGCGATGAGCCGGTTCACCTTTGAAATGGCTGACCCCAAGCACCTGGATCACGTCTTGCGAGCCGTACGCGGTGTGGCAGGAGTGTTTGACGTGTACCGCGTTACTGGCTGAACTCATCCAGTGCGCTTTGCGCCTGCAGGAGCCATTCTTGACGGGCAGCGATGGACTCATTGGCTTGGTCAACACCCCGCTGATCACCCTTGGCTGAAGCAGCATCGCGTTGCTTCTCCAGTTTGGCAATAACGCCTAGTAGTTGATCGACGGCATCTTGAGCTCGAGCTCGGGCCGCGGGGTCTTGGCGCTTCCAGAGTTCTTGTTCAGCGTTGCGAACGGCGTCTTCTACCTTCTTCAGGCGCTGTTCAATCTTGGCCTTGTCATCGCGGGGGACATGGCCGATGGCCTCCCAGGCCTTGCTGATCTCACGAAGAGCGGCTTTGGCACTGCCAATGTCGGTGATGGGCAAGAGGGCTTCAGCCTTGGTGGCCAGTTCTTGCTTGGCGGCCAGGTTGGCTGCATGCTCCACGCCTTGTTCGGCGTCCTTCTCGTTCTTGCGAGCGAAGAAGGCGTCCTGTGCGGTCTTGAAACGCTGCCAGAGCATCTCGTCGTCGCCCTTGCCCGCGCGTCCAGCGGCCTTCCATTGCGCCATCAGGTCCCGGTAACGGCGCGAGGTCTCGGCTAGGTCCGTGCTGGTGGTCAAGGCTTCGGCTTCGTCAGCCAATCGACCCTTGATGACTTTGGCCTTTTCGCGTTCAACGTCCAAGGCAGCAAAGTGCGAGCGGCGAGCGCGGTCGAACGTGGTGCGGGCAGCGCTAAAGCGCTTCCACATGGCCTGCTCGGCCGAGCGGTCCACGCGCGGAGCGTTCTTCCATTCCTCGAGCAAATCGCGGAAGCGATCACCGGATGCTTTCCATGTGGTGCTCGTGCCCAGCTTTTCGGCTTCGACGACGATGGCTTCACGATTGGCCAGAGCCTTGGCCTTGTCGGCTTTGCGCTCTTCCTTGACGGCTTCCTTGCGCTGGTCAACGAGGGCTACTGCTGCATCAAGTCGGCGATCCAACGTCGCAAGGTCGCCAACCGCTGCGCCAGCGGCAACTTGTTCCTTTAACCGCGCAATGGTTCCCAGTGCGGTTTCTGGGTCAACTCCGCCGGCCTTGAGGCGCTTCTCCAGGAGCGTGACTTCAGCGTTCAGTCCGTCAAAGCGCCGTTGGTAGAAACTCAAGCCTTCCTCGGGGGGACCGGCTTGCCATGAAGCAATCAAGCGTTCTTCGTCTGCGACGCGTACGTAAACGTTGCCAGCGTCATCGACGCGGCCCCAGTCTTGGCTGCTCATGGTGTCCTTACGGCTCGTTGCTTACTAGATGGAAGTGCTCAATGTAGCCAACTTTGGTCCGCCTATTGGGGGAGTTGGTATTTCTCGAAAGAATTAATCTTGGACATGACTAGCTGTTGGACCGGTGAGCCGTCAGTTTTGCCGCCCTTTACGCCTGCAGCAGCCACTTTGTCCACGATCTCCATTCCCTTGGTGACCGTCCCGATGACCGAGTAGTTCGGTGGGAGGGGGGAGTCCTTGTAGACGATGAAGAACTGGCTGCCGTTGGAGTTGGGGCCGCTGTTGGCCATGGCCACCGTCAGGCGGGGGTAGATCACGGCTCCATTGCCCGCGTCCTTAAGGCCGGGGTTCAAGTTTTCGTCCAGCACGGTGTAGCCCGGGCCGCCAGTGCCGGTACCCGTCGGGTCGCCACACTGCAAAACGAAAATTCCGGAGGTGGTCAAGCGATGGCAGGGGCTGTTGTCGAAGTAGCCCTCAACGTTCTTGACCCCACTCTTTTCATCTCCCGGGATGCGCTGAACGGGTGCACCGGTGTTGGCCAAGAAGATCATGTTCTTGGTCAACGTGGGGGCGTTGGCTTCAAATTCGACTTCGATGTCGCCACAGTTGCTCTTTAGAAACAGCCCCAGCGTCTTGTCTTTGGCAAGCTGAATTTGGTTGTAGCCAGGGTTGTACTGCTTGGCCTTGGTTGAAATGGTTTTTACTTGCTTGCAGTTAGTCACGGTTGGCTTGTCGCCGGTGGTTGACGTGGAGTTCGATGAGGTGTCCGTGCTGGCGGTGTCAGAAGAAGACGACGATCCGCTCATGGCCTTGGAAATCCCAATTCCGCCAAGGATGACGACTAAGACCACAGCGCCGATGATGACGATGCGAGTCTTACGCTCGCTGGCAGATGCCTGCTTTGCAGCCTCGAGTTGTTCAAGCTCCCGCTTGAGCTTGTTCTCGGCGCGCTCGCGATCCTTGCTGGCCATGTTTCCTCCATCTATCCGGTGGTCCGTCCAACCCGCGACGACGAGTGGGCGGACCTAGAGCCACGCTGGAGTCTAGAGCCGCGTGGGGCGGCTGTGAATCCTTGGTGCCTCGGTAGGGTTCACTAGTCCAGACGAATCTGCGCCTCGGAGGGTTCCCGTGTTCGTAGCCGGCTTTCCAGCCGCTGCCTTTGGCACCAACTGCTATGTCCTGGCCAGCGGTCCCGGTCAAGAGTGTGTGGTCGTGGACCCAGGCACCGATGTGGGACCCCAGTTGGACGAAATCATCGCTGAAAACCGCCTGAAGCCCGTCGCTGTCTTGCTCACGCACGGACACATTGATCACACATTTTCGGTCACTCCCGTCTGTGGTGCACGCGGGATTCCGGCGTGGATTCACCCCGGCGATCGACACTTGTTGGTTGACCCGATGTCGGGGCTGTCGGCCGAGACCAAGCAGTTCTTTGGTGGTCGGTTGGAGTGGAGCGAGCCTGACGACATCAAGGAGCTCGTAGACGGCGCAGTCATGGACATTGCTGGCATGCACATCACGGTTGACCACGCCCCTGGACATACTCAGGGATCAGTGATGTTTCGACCAGCGATGGATGCAGGTGCTGACCCGCTGTTGATTTCAGGCGATGTTCTTTTTCGTGAAGGAATTGGTCGCACCGATCTACCTGGTGGATCACCGGATTTGATGCAACACAGTTTGCGAGCCAAGTGCTTGACGCTGGCTGACAACACTTTGGTACTGCCAGGACATGGGGACTCCACCACGATTGGTTACGAGCGCACGCACAATCCGTTTATTGATGGCGCTTCGGCACCGAACAGGGGCCTGTAGTGGCCGAGAACTTGCGCGCACCCAAG
>CALQPL010000100.1 GCA_943332445.1 Bifidobacterium breve | reverse complement strand
TGGAGAAGTACTTCGGAGATGAAAACGAAGACTTCTTGAAGATGCGTGGTGACACCCGATTTGAATGGTCCGTATCCCACGGCACCTACATGCGTGCCCTGAACGGTCCAAACACTCACTCGTACACCGCCAAGCTCGGTAGCGAAGCCGAAGTCATCCCCATCCTGCGCGAAGTCGCCAATCAACGCTTTGAAAAGTGGCTGGGCTGGTGGAAGGAAGCCATGAAGAACCCGCTTCCTGAATCAGAGCGTAAAGAGTTGATGGAGCGTGACCACCTGTTGCGCCGCTATGGCTACGAACTCGACCCCATGAACAAGATCTCCGAAGGCTTCCTGGGTAAGGAGCGCGTCCAAGAACTCCTCGCGGTGCGCGTTGGTCGCGAACAAATTCGTGAGATCGAAGCCAAGAACGGAATCGACACACTCAGTCGCTAATTACGTAACAAAAGGGAGGGCATCGAATCTTCGGTGCCCTCCCTTTTGATGTAAGAGTTCATGCTTACCCAGCCCAATGTCCTTGGGTATACGCAATCGCCAACGCCAGGTTGAGCGGAATAAACACGGCAAGCACCCACGGCCACCACTGGGGATTGTTTTTCAACCACGCCGCGAGTCCGATCCACACCGGCCACCACAGCAAGAAAACACGAGGAACCGACAGGAAGTAGGACGAGGTCAACAGTGCAACGGTTTGACCACCGACGTAGACCGATTCAGGCCAGCGCTTGCGCCACAACAACCAGGCCGTCACCGCCACTGCAAGAACCGCAGCTAGGAGTTCAGCGCGCCACATCCAGGTGAAGTCCGTGGGCTGGCCGCCACCGAACGCGCCACGCCACGTGGACTCCCAGGCATCCCAGGGCAAGGTGAACGTGCGATTCCAGTTTTCTTTTTGTGCCGTCAACCACACCGACCAATCACCCGTACGTTGATGTTGGTAGACGGTGTACATCAAGGGCGGGAAGAAGGGCAGTAACAGCGCAGGCCACTTCGTCCAGCGATCTTTGGCATATAGCGCGAATTGAACGATGAGCGCTAGGGCTAGGAATAGGCCTGTTACTCGGGTAGCCGAGGCACCCATGGCCAGCACACAGGCCAACCACCAATGTCCGCGCTTGGCGGCCAACCATGCGGGACTAGCAAACGCAAGGAACAAAGCTTCGCTATATCCGGCCATCAAGAAGACCGCCCACGGCGACAACATCAGCAGCAGTGCCGCGCGCTCACCCACTCCTGCGCCAGCCTCTAAGTCACCAAGTCGGCGAAGCGCGACAACAGCCACCGCTAAAGCAGTAGCACTAACGAGCAAGCCAGCCAGTCCCACAGGAACGCCGAGGTTCACCAGTGGACGTAGGGATAACGGGAACCCCGGAAAGAATGCTTCGAAGTACGGGGCCTTGCGTGACCCGTCTCCGGCATACCCAAATTGCGCAATCACATTGAAGTTGATGGCATCCCATTGCACCCAGCGCGCAAATACCCCAGACGGTTTGCCTTTGCCACTAGTGAGCAACCATGCAGAGGCACCCACCGCGATCAAGACAGCGATGCGTGTGACCACCCACCAACGCAGGGTCGATACGTCAGCCTTCGTCAGTCGTGCCAACGGGCCAGGCAAGGCACTGGTTTCCTCCGCACGCTCTGCTGACACAAAGACTGTGTCTGCGGGCGATGGTGTTTGCTGCGCCGCGACATCGTCACTCATCGGGCGACCTCAACCACGGTCTTACGCACGCCTCCATGGTCTGGAAGGCCATCAAATTCCCCACCCTGCGGGTCATCAGATCCATCCATGCGAACAGGATCGTGCTCCGGCTTCCAGATATCGCGAATCACCAGGCCTGCAATGAACACATCAGATGCAACCTGGATCAAAATCAAGATGGCATAGGAGCGATCATCGAGCGAGCGGTCGGCTTCGGTGAATTTGTTTAACCACAACCACACACCGACGTAATACAGTGCTTGCCCGGTTTGCCAAATCACCACATCGCGCCAGCGTGGTCGCGCTAATGCCACCAGGGGTAGCAACCACAACGCGTATTGCGGCGAATACACCTTGTTAGTAAGAACAAAAGCCATCACGATCAACAGCAGGACTTGAACCAGTCGTGGTCTGCGCGGCGCAAACAGACTCAGGGCGATCACGCCCAGCACCAAGAGCCCAAAGGAGCCAGCAACAGCTTGGCTGGAGTCCACCTTGTCGACGGGCACACCCAGAAACCGCAAGCTCAACCACACAGACCCAAAATCAAAACCGCGATCACGCGAGAGTTCATAAAACGCGCGCCAACCTTCGGGGTAGAGCCACGCAAACGGCAGATTGACCGCTACCCACGCACCAATAGCGCCCAGGGTTGCTCGAGTGAAGCCACTGAATCGGCGGGTGCGCACAGCCAGAACGAACAACGCGACTAACAGCAAGAACGGGTACAGCTTCGCGGCCGCCCCCAGCCCAATCAGCACCCCGCACAGCCAAGGTCGCTCACGACTCCAAGCCAAAATTGCTAGCGCGAGCAGCGCAACAGGAAGCAGATCCCAGTTCAGCGTTCCCACTAACGCGATCGACGGAGCTGCAGCCAAGATCAAGGCATCCCATGGGCGTCGGCCAGCGGACTGGACTGTGGCCCAGATCGCCAGCAACAACAATGCGTACAACAACAGTGAGGAGAGGGCGTAGTACTCAATGGTGCGGGCCTTGACATCACCGGTGGTGCCAATGACTTTGGTGGGGATCCACATCAACAGTCCTTGCAACACCGGGTACTCGACGTAATCAGTGCCATCGAGTCGTGAGGCGTAAGGGAAATCTCCACGGTCAAGGCCGCGATCAACATAAAGCTTGCCTATGTCGGTGTAACACATCTTGACGTACACCGTGCCGTCTTGAAATCCGGATTCGGCGCAGGGTCCGCGCATGATGATGCCGATGCTAAACACCACGCCCGACAACAAAATCCCCACGATGAATGGTGTCCACCGGCTCGTACTCAGCCGAGCGCGCTTTCCCAACGGGCCACCAAGCCCATGGCTTTCAGCAGCGACGAAATTGTCGTCACGTGAAGGGCTCACAACGGGTTGCACGCTTACATCGTGCCTTACGCCACGGGTCAAATCCTGCACAAAGGCGCCCAGATGACTAAATGCCTGCACGTTTACGCGTTAGTGCGTTGTTAGCTCCACAAAATGTCTTCGGTGATGCTCGCTACCGAATCCACACCAACGAGTGCCATCGCCATCTGCAGTTCAGCGCGAAGAATCTCGACCACATGTGCCACACCTGCTTCGCCATGACTGGCCAGACCCCAGATGTAGGGGCGACCGACCATGACCGCATCTGCGCCGAGTGCGAGAGCACGCAATACATCGGTACCGCGTCGAATGCCACCATCCACCACAACAGGGGCACGGCCATCCATGGCTTCAACAATTGCTGGTAACGCAACAGCGGTCGGCACGATCGTGTCGAGATTGCGTGCTCCGTGATTGGAAACCATGACTCCGGCAGCCCCATGATCAATAGCGGCAACCGCATCATCGGCTCGCAAGATTCCCTTCACCCACACCGGCACATCGCCAGCCACATCGCGCAGCCATTGCAGATCACTCCACCCCACTGCGGAATCCAGGAACGGATTGAACACTCGCTCATGCATCGAGATTCCGTCTTCGGGCATTTGTCCCCAGTCGTGACGACGGTCGTTGTCGCGCGCGCCCAACGCCGGTGAGTCCACGGTGAGTACCAGTGAGCTCGCACCCGCTGCCAACGCTGCTTCCACCAGCGATTGCGTGAACGCGCGATCTCGATGCAGGTAGACCTGGAACCACCAATCACCGCCACCCTCGCGAGCGATGTTGCCCAACTCTTCAATGGGTACACCGCTGAGTGTGCTCTGGATGTACGTCGTGCCGGTACGAACTGCTGCACGCATCGTTGCTGCTTCGCCATCGGGGTGGTAACTCATTGCCATCGCGGTAGGTGCGAGCAAAATCGGATGCTGCAACTGCTGGCCATTGAGCGTCACCGTGGTGTCAACCTGAGTCAGTCCGGCCATCACCTTCGGGGCAAACCAGGGTTCCTGCCATGCGACTTCGTTTTCCAACAACGCCTGTTGATCGCCGGCCCCATCGCTGAGGTAGTTCCAGATGTGCGGCGCTACGTTGTCGCGAGCCAGTGATTCGAAATCTTTAACTGCGATGACGCCATCATCAAGCGGGCTTTGCGCCACCACAGACTCCTTATGTCAGCCGGACTACGCCTTGAGTTCGCGCAATACCGCTGCAGTGAGCTGCTGGGTATTGATCGCACCAATGATTCGTACGGCCACCTTGCCCGAACGATCAATGATTAACGTACTGGGAATCGCTGATGGGGGCACGACTTTTAGATCAGCCAGCGTGCGCGCTTGTGGATCAAACAGGTGGGGATAGGACATACCCGCGAAGCTGGCAAAGCTTGCGGCCGAGGCTTGGTCGTCTTTGACATCCAAGCCGACAAACTGCACATCCTTGAATGCCTTACTTCGCGCTAGACGACCTAACTCCGGTGACTCTTGGCGACAGGTAGAACACCACGAACCCCACACATTGAGCACCACGACCTTGCCCGCGTAATCGGCTAGTTGCAGCTGCTTGCCATCAAGAGTTGTCCCCTCGACCAAGCTGACATTTGCTCGTTGGCTAGGCGCGAACTCAGTAGTACCTACCGATAGAGCGCTTGTTTGGCTCGGTGCCGCGGTAGAACCCGAGGCACAGCCGGTTAAGACCAGAAGACTGACCAGAGCCACAGCACCCAGAACACGCATGCCCAAAGGCTACCGGCGCGCCAGAGTCTGCGCTTATCCCTCACAATGGGGGCGTGGAATCCGTCCCCCAAATGAACCATGCGCCCCTGGCGATGAAGCGCGCTGGTTTTTTTCCCATTATTCGGTGGGCCCGCCCGTATCTGCGGGATATGAATCTGCTGTTGACCTTGACGATCGCTGCCACCGTCATTGTTCTCATCTGTCAGGCCCTGATTCCACTCAAGGTTGAACACCTCTTGCACGAGGGCGAAGGACCTATCAACGATATTTATACATTGGTGGCCCTCAT
>CALQPL010000099.1 GCA_943332445.1 Bifidobacterium breve | reverse complement strand
GCTGATGTGGTCATGCCATACGCCACGAAAGAGCAACAAGTTTTCAGCAACCGATGACACAGCGACTCACAGCATCCAGGTGGGGCGAGGTTCAACCGCGCGTGGAAGCTGCAGATTGCGGGCCAAGGAATGCGCCACTTCCACTGCCTCGGCGCGTGAGGCGCCGGTCGAAATATTGAGCAACTCCATCAAGTACAAGACATCTTCCGTCGCGATGAGTCCACCCATCCCACCCAACGCAGTATCAAACTGTGTGACACCACTCTTTAAGGCAGCAAGTGCGTTAGCCAGGCCCAACCCCGCATGATCACGCAGACATACGCCTGTTACCGACGGCTTAATCCGCACGCTGACATCAACAAGTCGCTGCCGAACTATTAGAGGGTTGGCGTCTGCTGCGGTGTCGTCAAGAACCACCTCAGTGAAACCACCTCGCGCCAGATTTGACGCCGCAAACAGCACCGCATCGTGGCGATCGGGGTCAAATGCATGGAGGAGAACCACTCGATCAATCCCGACTTTCGCCTGAGCAGCGATGGCCGCCTCAACAGTTGCTGGATCGCGAGAATCAACGACTACCTCAGCCGGGGAAACAGCCACACCAGCTGCAGCGAGCGCAGCCTTATCAGCAGAGAGGTCAACACCGGTTTCAGTTTCGAGGCGAGTGATTCCAACATCAGCGACTGCAGCCTTTTCCGGCAGTTGATCAGCGAACTGTCCCCAACTACGTGAGTGATACAGCAGCGGAGCCGACTTGCGGGGGTTACCCGCATCAAGAACTTCACCGACAAAGATCGTGTGATCGCCACCTTCGTATTCGAAGATCACTCGGCAATCGATCCAAGCCAGTGCGTGATCAAATAACGGGACGCCGGTCTCGCTGGTGTGGCAATCGACACCGTCAAAGCGATCAGTGATGTCGGGGATCATGCCGGCAAAGCGCTTACCTAGTTCTGTTTGATCAGCGGCCAAAATATTGATGCCAAAAACGCCACTTGTGGCAATCAGATCGTGCGTGTAAATGCCCTTGAGCAGGCAGACCGAAACCAGGGGTGGATCGGCACTCACGCTGCTAAATGAGCTTGCCGTCATGCCGTGCCACTTGCCATCGGCAAGCGTGGTCACGACCGTTACCCCACTAGGCCATTGCGCGAGAGCGTCCCGAAACGTATCCGGGTTTACAGCCACTGCGCGCTCCTATCGTTTTCGGCCCAAACTCAATACTCTGGAGATCCAACGATCCACCAGGAGCAGGCCATGCCAGGCACCATTGATCAGGACAACCTTACCCGTCTGATGACACGGGAACAGGAGCGCTTCGTTCAAACCCACCCGGCCTCCCAAGCCCTCCACCAACGAGCTCTTGCCAGCCTCAACCGCGGGGTGCCGATGGTCTGGATGGCCCGGTGGGCTGGGGCCTTCCCCCTGTTTGTGACCAGCGCCCAGGGCTCGCACTTCACCGACGCTGACGGCTTGGATTACATCGACCTGTGCCTGGGGGATACCGGTGCCATGACCGGACATTCGCCAGCGGCCACGGTTGCTGCGGTGACCAAGCAAATGAGCAAAGGTGTGACCGCCATGCTGCCCACCGAAGATGCGATCGTGGTCGGTGAAGCGCTACAACAACGCTTCGGACTTCCACTGTGGCAATTCACTTTGTCGGCGACCGATGCCAACCGCAATGCCATCCGTCATGCGCGCCAGATCACCGGCCGGAACAAGATCGTGGTCCACGATTGGTGCTACCACGGAACCGTTGACGAGACCTTTGCCATCTTGGACGAGAACGGCAAGACCGTGTCGCGGCCCGGCAACATCGGAGCACCCGTTGACCTGAACGAAACCACCATCGTGGTCAATTACAACAGCGTGGATGACCTCGAACGCGCGCTGCAAACCGGCGACGTTGCTGCGGTTTTGATGGAACCAGCGCTGACCAACATCGGCATTGTGCTTCCTGAGCCTGGCTACCTCGACGCTTGCCGAGAGTTGACTACGAAATACGGCGCGGTCTGGATCGTTGATGAAACGCACACCCTCTCGGTGGGTCCCGGGGGCTGGACCGGCACACACGGGCTCAAGCCCGACATGCTGACCGTGGGTAAGCCCATTGGAGGAGGCGTCCCCTGCGGTGCCTTTGGGATGACGCAAGAGATCGCCGACCGCATCGCGGTTGGCGTGGCCAAAGACGACCTTGATGTGGGGGGAATTGGCGGAACGCTGGCCGGTAATGCCTTGTCGCTGGCCGCAATGCGCGCGACATTGACTGACGTTCTCACCCCAGCTGCTTATGAACACATGATTGCGTTGGGAACGCGCTGGGCAGACGGAGTAGACGCAGCTATTGCGGCAGTCGACGCACCGTGGCACTGCAACCGACTCGGCGCACGTGGTGAATACATGTTTTCAGAACATGCAGTGCGAACGGGTGCAGAGGCTTTTGCCGCGGGCGATCATGCCCTCGATGAGTTCTTGCACCTCTACGCGCTCAACCGCGGCATCTTGATGACACCATTTCACAACATGGCCCTCATGGCACCGAGCACGACAGAGGCTGACGTTGATGCGCACACCGCGATGTTTAATGAACTTCTGGGCGAACTGTTTGCCTAAGTTTTAGATCGACAAGACTTCCGCAGCTTCAGCACTGGTCTCACGCAAGAAGTCCCGGCATCGCACATATTCCTCTTCCTCACCAATGGCGTGAGCTGCGCGAGCAAGCGCGGCCATCGACCGCAAGAAGCCGTGGTTTGGTTCATGTGACCACGGCACCGGACCGTGCCCCTTCCAGCCATTGCGACGCAACAGGTCCAGGCTTCGGTGGTACCCGGTGCGGGCAAACGCGTACGCCACGACGGGTTGGTTATCGCCCATGGCCTTTTCCGCCAGGACAGCCCAAGGAAGCGCTGAGGCTGGATAGCGCCCGGCGACATCAAGGGGATCAGCGCCCGCTTCGAGTTCGGAGCGTGGATGCGGATCAGCGGGCAGGAGAACCGGGGGTGGGCCAGCAAGCAAGTTTTCAGATGTCATGACCCCATCATGCCCTTGTTGTTGTGGATGACGCGAGCGCCAAGCCCCTCCGTGCCATCAGGCTGATGTCATGGGGGCTTCATCACACATCACCACGCCACTTCTGTGGCGATCTGATTTGCTGACTCAAGGACACAGTCCCGACCAGATCCGGTGGGCTTTGACCTCACAACGTTGGCTCGCCCTTCGACGTGGGGTGTATGTCGAACGCGAAACCTTCACGACGTTGAGCCCACGAGAGCAACATCTACTGAATGCCCTTGCCGTGCATCAATCGTTGACCTGCGACCACGTTCTGAGCCATCACACCGCCTTAGCCATTCATGGGCTGACTCCACTACATCCACTCATGGACGTCACCTTGACTACGCATCGAGATCTTCGGCGACATGTTGTTGGTGCCCAGGTATTTACCACTCGCGACCTGGCACTTCACCGCACCGACCATGTCACGCCTTGGGGTGCATCACTTCCCGTGACGTCGTTGGCTCGCACCATCGTCGATATCGCTCGCACGTGTGATTTACCCACCACCCTTGTCGCCGCAGAATCAGCCTTGAGCCAAGACCTTGTTCAGCGCGGGGATTGGGACGAAGTCCTTGATCAGTTACCGCGGTGGCCTGGCGTGAACCTCGCTCAACAATCCCTTGAACTCGCAACGCCAGACTGCGCGGATCCGCTGTTGTCGTGGTGCCGCGGGCTTTTCCTCACCCTGGGATTGCCCAACCCCTTGTGCGCGGTCTCCGTTTCGCACCAAGAACACGCAGTGGGACGTTTCGATTTTGTCTGGCCAGACCAGGCGGTCATGGTGATGCTGGATCGCACAGACGCCACTACGGAAGTCCAACTACGACGACTGCGCGACCTGCGCAAACAAGAAGACCTCATGCGAATGCAGGGTTACATCGTTCTCACGGTCACTACCCACGAACTTATTCACCAAGCGCGCGATGTTGTTGCTCGGATCAACTCTGCTCTCGCAAGGGCTGTTGCTTAAAACCTAGGCTGACAGTGAAGTACCTGTCGATCGCAGATCTTCGCACGCTTGAACTACTCGCGCCGTCATGCCAGCCTCAGCGGCCTTGCCGTATGCGCGAGGGTCATACAACTTCTTATTGCCTACTTCGCCATCAATCTTTAGGACACCGTCGTAATTCTTCATCACGTGATCAACGACAGGTCGCGTGAATGCGTACTGCGTGTCAGTGTCGATGTTCATCTTGATCACGCCGTAATCCAACGTCTCGCGGATTTCCGACAACAACGAACCAGATCCACCGTGGAATACCAAGTCAAACGGCTTGTCCTTGCTCGTTGAGGCACCAACGTGGTCCTGGATGTCTTTCAAGATCGCGGGCTTGAGCTTGACGTTGCCTGGCTTGTACACACCGTGCACGTTTCCGAAAGTTGCCGCCAGCATGTAGCGACCGTTCTCGCCTGTGCCCAGTGCCTCCGCGGTTAAGGCTGCATCCTCAACCGTGGTGTACAACTTTTCATTGATTTCGTGGGCAATGCCGTCTTCTTCGCCACCCACAACGCCAATTTCCAGCTCCATCACGATGTTGGCCTTACGACACTGCTCAAGAAGTTCCTTAGCGATCGCGATGTTGGTGTCCAGCGGCACGGCCGACCCATCCCACATGTGTGACTGGAACAGCGGGTTCAATCCCTGTGCCACGCGCTCTTGTGAAATCTTGATCAAAGGGCGCATGAAGCCATCGAGTTGAGGCTCGGGGCAGTGGTCGGTGTGCAGGGCAATGTTCACGCCATATTGCGCAGCCACCACATGAGCAAATTCCGCGAGTGCAACAGCACCAACCACCATGTCCTTGTGAGCGGTACCGCTGAGGTACTGCGCGCCGCCCCAGGAAATCTGAACGATTCCGTCACTACCTGCTTCAGCAAATCCTTGGATTGCTGCATTCAAGGTCTGTGACGATGTGCAGTTAATGGCTGGGTAGGCAAAGGCGCCCGCCTTCGCGCGATCCAACATGGTCGCGTAAACCTCTGGGGTGGCAATGGGCATGCGCTGCTCCTCAGTCCTACTGCAGTGAACTCGTGTGATGCCATTGTGCCGTATGCGCTGATACGTAAACACCGACCTTCGGCACGCCCGTGTGGTGCGTGTTCCCCCGACTCCGTGCGCAACCGCCTATCCTGACG
>CALQPL010000098.1 GCA_943332445.1 Bifidobacterium breve | reverse complement strand
TTCGTGTCCACGCAGGTGAGCAATGCCGGTAATCGTGGTGGGCGAGTCGGCTAGCACCGCGACCGCCGCCAAGGTGGGAACAAGTTCACCGACCTCGCGCATGTCCACGCCAATCCCGGCGAGGTTGTCACCACCACGAACCGTGAGTGCATCATCGGAAGTGCTCACACGTGCACCCATGGCTTGCAACAGTTCGGGGAAGCGTGCTCCTGCTTGGGTTGTGGTGCCTGGCCAAGCCGCGATGGTCACGGAATTGCCAGTGACCGCTGCGGCGGCCAAGAACGGCGCGGCATTGGACAAGTCTGGTTCGATCACCACATCGACGGCCTTGATCGGACCAGGTTGCACCGACCACGTGGCATGCGTGGGGTCTTCGGTATGGGCCGTGACGTCCACGCCACGCTCGCGCAACATCTGCACGGTCATGTCAATGTGTGGCAACGAGGGGATTGCACCGCCCGCATGCTCGATGGTCAAGCCTTCAGTGAAAGCGGGAGCGACAAGCAAGAGTGCGCTGACAAATTGCGACGAGGCGGAAGCATCAAGGGTGATGTGTCCACCGCGCGGTGGACCGTCGGCGCGCAGCGTAAAGGGCAGGAGTCCCCGACTTCCATCGTCGATTGTCACGCCCAGCTCGCGAAGCGCGGCGATGACCGGCTGCATGGGACGCACGCGTGCTTGTGGATCCCCGTCAATGGTGATCTCGCCATGAGCCAACGATGCAAGGGCGGGAATAAAGCGCATGACAGTGCCCGCTAGTCCGCAGTTGATGGTTGCGGGTCCGGTCATGGGTTGCGGAATGATTTCCCATCCGCGCACGGGGGAGTGCGGATCGTCAAGGTCGCTTCCGCCGATTCCCAGCGACCGCAGTGCCGCGGCCATGTACATCGTGTCGAGGGCATGCAATGGACGCCAGATCTTGGAGGGTCCGTCGCTGATAGCGGCCAAAATCAGGGCGCGGTTGGTAATGGACTTGGACCCAGGAACGTGAACCGTGGCGTTAAAGGCAGCGCTGGCTTGGGGCGCGGGCCAAAGGACAGGTTCACTCACAAATGTCAGCCTACTGATTCCCAGAGCGGTTCCGGCCGTGGCAGGCTGATGGCATGTGCGGGCGATATGCCGCAGGCCGGCAACCAGATCAGTTGATGGAGCAATTCCACATTGATCACGACGGCACGGGCGGGCGGATTCCCGCACCGAGTTACAACGTCGCGCCGACCACGGATGTATTGACGGTGGTCCAAGCCCATGATCGACGTGAACTCAAGGTCATGCGGTGGGGCTTGGTGCCCTCTTGGTCGAAAGACACGTCCATGGCCTCACACATGATTAATGCCCGTGCCGAAACCGCCGCAACCAAGCCGTCATTTCGTCATGCGTTTGCTAAGCAGCGCTGCTTGATTCCAGCAGATGGTTTTTATGAGTGGCATACGCCTGACGCGGATGATCCAGATGCCAAGCGAGGCAAAAATGGAAAGGTGCTCAAGCAGCCGTACTTCATTCGCCCAGCAGATCACACGAGTTTGCCCATGGCTGGTTTGTATGAACTTTGGCGTGATCCGTCGCGTGTCGGGCAAGCCGATGAGGTATTGATCACCTGCACGATTTTGACCACGGCAGCTACTGCGAACTTTGAAGCCATCCACGATCGGATGCCGATGACCGTTACTGCCGATGCCTGGGATGCATGGTTGGATCCCGATCTACAGGACCGAAACGAGATTGCAGGTTTGATGAAACCCGCAGGTCAACTCGAACTTCAGATCTATCCGGTAAGTACAGCCGTGAACGCGGTGGCCAATAACGGTCCCCGGCTGATCGATCCGTTGGGGGAATAAAGGTCACCTCGTGGGTGTTCTAGGCATCATGGAGACCATCGATGTTCCGGTAGCGTTGAGCACTGTGGCTACTGAATCTGCGGCAGAGCGGACTGCCCGCTTTGAGCGAGATGCCATGCCGCTTTTGGACCAGTTGTATAGCGCGGCGATGCGATTGACGCACAATCCCCAAGACGCCGAAGACTTGGTCCAAGACACCTTTGCGAAGGCCTATGCATCGTTTCACCAATACCAAGATGGAACCAACCTCAAGGCGTGGATGTATCGCATCTTGACCAATACGTTTATTAACTCGTATCGCAAGAAGCAGCGCGAGCCGTTGCAGTCGGATGCCGATGGTGTCGAGGACTGGCAGTTAGTGCGCGCAGAGGCTCACACCTCACGCGGTCTACGAAGCGCCGAAACCGAGGCTCTGGATCATCTGCCCGATTCGGATGTGAAAAAGGCGCTACAGGAATTACCATCGGATTTTCGCATGGCGGTGTACTTAGCTGATGTGGAAGGTTTTGCCTACAAGGAGATCGCAGAGATCATGGATACACCGATTGGAACCGTGATGTCACGACTTAATCGAGGCCGGTCAATGTTGCGCACGCTATTGCAGGACTACGCGCGCGAGCGTGGCCTCATCCCGGCAGGAGATGCGTCATGACCGAGCAAGTTTTTGAATGTACCGAAGTCATTGCGCGCGTCTATGAGTTCATTGACGGTGAAGCAGACCCACAAACCTGCGCAGCAATTCGTGCTCACCTAGAGCTGTGTGAGTCATGTGTGGACACGATCGGCGAAGGCCAATCGGTGAAGGCACTGGTTGCCCGTGCCTGTGGGTGTGAGTCAGCCCCAGATGAATTGCGTCAAAGGGTGTCGATGACCATTACGTCGGTCACCATTGAAGAGCAGGAATAGCGCTGAATTAAGCGTTGGGCTTCTTGCCGTGGTTGGCGCCATTCTTCTTACGTGAACGACGCTTGCGGGCACGCTTGCTCATAACAGACTCCAAAAGGCTCAGATAGTGAACCAAACCTTAGCGGTGAGTACCCGCGTGCCTTGGCGGTGGGTCTGGTCTAGCCGCTGATTCGGCGATTAAGCGCATCAAGCACAGATCGCGCCACCGCGTCGGCTTCGTCGCCGCGGATTAACGCTGAGCCGGTGAGATCTTGTTCCCCAACGCGCGGGGTCATGATTGACACCACGGTCAGCACAATGGATTTTGATCCGCTGGGGATGATCGTGACGGATTCGATCGTGGCTTGTTGGCCAAGGAGTTCGCTGACTGCTGCAAGCGTTGCTTGAGCAACCAGGCGTGGCCGATGCGAAATATTGGCTGGGCCGGTGAGCTGGCCTTCGAAAGTGTGGCCATTGGCGGTCAGAGCAACGCTGACTTCGGCTTCGTCTCCGCTGGTGCGCACGGTGATAGCACTGATGGTGGGGCGTTGGGCGTTGTCCGCACGCTCGGTCTGGGTGGCTTCATCGGCGACTTCGACGCGTTCTGGAACCGCCATCACGCGTGCGGTGGCATCGGCGTTGTAGCTGTTATTGCCGGAATTGCGTGCGTCCGGAACGACAGACAAGCCGACGGGCTCACGCAGGTCAAACTCCACGACATCAGCGGTCAGATCCGTCTCGGCATCTGTTGTGATGCTGTCGTGTTGACCTGAAGGCTGCTGGGGTGGTGTGGGGGCAAGGTCGGAGTCTTCGAGTTGAACCACGCTCACGATGCGGTGATCAATGTCGAGGTCAAACTGAGCCATGGCAAGAGATTGAACGTCGCGCACGATTTGCTTGGGAGCTTTACCGCTCATGGCCAAGATATGGATTTCGGTGGGCTCGCTCTTGCCGTTGGTCACCACGCTGGCAGCGCGAATGCCTTGAATCTGCCGCAAGGCTGCTTCAAGGTCAGGGCGCAAGCGCAGGGTGGTCACTTCAGCTCCTTCGGGGGAAGTCGCCAGGAGTGGCGTCATTCCTTGGGAAAAATCTTCTGTTACAACCGTAAGCCCCGCAACGAGCAGGCGTGGGCGGCGCGCCGGTTGCATGGTGCTCTCAATGCGCTGTTCACCAATGGATACCTGCCTCGCGGGCGAAGATTCCGCCTGCACCGAGGGGGAGAGTTCAGCCGAGTCGATAGCGGCGAGCAGACCTGGCAGGGTGTGGGCGAGAAATTCGCTTTCGCTGATGCCTTGCGCGCGCAGCCCAAGGAGCCCCCTGATGAGGAGGTCGTAGGCCTCACGGCGCTTGTTTTCGGGTCCAGCCACCGACTCAGCGTAGGTCAGTGCAGGGGAGGTGTCGTGGCGAGCCTGCCCTGGCTTGAGCCATTTGGGCGATTTCAGGCGGTACATTGTGCCTAGGCGCTGGTCAGGCTTGACTCCAGTGACTTCACACCGTTCACTTGTGTAACGGCAGCCCCTTGAGTCCCGGAACTCGAGAGGTCGTATCAGGTCTGTGGGTTTTGCCTGTAGACCGCACTAAAACTGAAGAGAGCGGTACCGGGATCGGCAGCGTGGTGATTCACACGTGTGCAGTTCAGCTGCACACAACATTGCAATGTCTGCAGTACTGAAACATTGTTGTGCTCCACTTGAGCGGACTTCGGTCCGCTCTTCCCCCAAGCGGAGCGGATCTTGCATAGTCAACAAGCGGTGACTGTGACATGAATCCCTGGGGGTGTTACCCACCATGTTTAAGATGCTTCTCGAGCCAGGCGTTTCCTGGCGTTAATGTGAACCATCCCGCTGTCGGTCCCCGTATCGCTCTCACCCCTTTGTGGCAGGAGCATTGATGCGCGAGCTTCCCCGCGCTGCACGGCTGGTGATTGTCACCGTTGTTGCGGCCGCGCTTGGTCTCAGCATCTTTGCCATGGGTCACATCGATCAGTGGCTCCCCATTTTGGTTTTCGCTGTTCTCTATGTTCTTGCTGATTCATTGCCAGTCGGACCGGGCACTCGAACCGCAGGCCTCACCATTACGGTCACGACCCCGGTAGCCATTGCTGCCTACATCGTGTTGGGTGTGTGGGGCGGTGTCCTCGTTGCTCTTGCCTCGGTGTGTGACGTCACACGAATCGCACCGGTCAAGCGCGTTTTCAACGCAGGCCAGTTGGTTTTGGCTGTTACCGCCGGTGGCGCGATCTATTCAGCGCTGGGCGGGACCTCAACGTTGGAACCCGGGGACTTCCCCAAGGTCCTGCTTCCTGCCCTGGTCAGCGGTGTGGTTTACGCCTTCATCAACTCTCTTCTTGTTGGCGTGGTTATCGCCATCGTTGAAAATGCCTCATCCATTCGTCTCTTGCGCGACATCTTGTTGCGTACGTTGCTGCCTGGTGTTGCCTACTCGGCACTGGGAATGGTGCTAGCGGTTTTGTGGACGCAAGTCGGTCCCT
>CALQPL010000097.1 GCA_943332445.1 Bifidobacterium breve | reverse complement strand
GCGCGCGACCAGATGGCTGGTCCTCCTCGGGCTCGGTGTCAGCTTCCTTGTGGCTCAACCACTAGCCACACAGGCCGCCCCACCGAGTCCTGTTACGCGCGCGTTCACGAAGGTGATCGAACCGCAGTCTGAATATTTTTCGCAAAAGATTTGTGACCCGATCCCTCGCCCGGGTGTGGTGGCCATCAAAAAACTCTTGCTCAAGACCTATGGCGACCGTGTTATTTATATCCCTCGGTATGGGTGTGCCGGACTCAGCGAGCACCATGAAGGTCGAGCTCTCGACTGGATGATCAGCGTTCGCAAGGTGGACCAAAAGGCGACGGCTGACAGTTTTATCGCTTGGCTAAAAAAGAGCGATCAGTATGGGAACAAGATCGCCATGGCACGCCGGATCGGCGTGATGTACATCATTTGGAACAACAAGATTTGGCGAGCCTACGATCCAGGCCGAGGATGGACCGAATACAAGAGTTGTTCAACGCGACCGTCAACAAGCAATGACACCGAGTGTCACCGGGACCACGTGCATATTTCCTTCACGTGGGATGGTGCGATGGCCGCAACATCGTTTTACACCGGACAAGTGTTGGATTCGGGCGCACCATGTGGTGCCATTGACAGTGCAGGTGCTGCGGCCCCTGTGCAAAAGGGCCAACAGTTTGTTCCATTGACTCCGGTTCGTGTTCTTGATTCGCTACGAGGCCTCGGAGTGGCCAGCGCGAAGAAGTGTCGACTGGAATTCACCAGTAACACCAGTGCGGGACAGCAAATGGAAGTCCAAGTTGCTGGCCGCGGTGGGGTTCCTGCCACCGGTGCCAGTGCCGTAGCTCTCTCGGTGCGCACCAAAACTAATGCCCCCTCCTCGGTGTACCTCTGGCCTAGTGGGGGAACGCGAACTCCGTCCGTGGCAATGAAGGTTGCTGCAGGTGGTTCAACGCGATCGACTTTGGTTGTGCCTTTGGGTCTAGATGGCAAGATTTCCTTGGCCACGAGTTTGGGTGCGCAATGGATCAGCGCCGATGTCTTGGGGTACTACCAGCAGTACGGCGGCATGTTGTTCAATCCCACTGAGCCTCGGCGGGTAGTAACCAATGTTTCTATCCCTGCCAATTCAACCAAGACGATCAAGTTCGGCGGCCGCAACGGTGTACCTGCGGATGGGTCTGGAGCGTTTGTCTTAACGGTGGCGACGTCGGGTGCAACCAAGAGCGGAACGTTACGGGTGTATCCAGCCGGAGCCGCTGAGTCGATTACTGATGTGGTTTCTTATCGAGCCAATGCGCGCATTTCTAGTTCCGTCATTACGGCTTCGCGCAGAGATGGAACTATCGTTATCAAGAACGTCAATACCGTCTCTGCCGTTCAAGTAACCGTTGACATCAATGGTTGGTATGGAACGTCCGGACTGGGTCATACCGGAACTAAACCGAAACGGATCTTGGACACCACCACGGGACTGGGTGCTTCGGGCCGAGTGACATCCGGCCGCAGTGTGACATTTGCGGTGGCCAACCAGCTCGGCATCCCGGTTAATGCGAAAGCGGTGGCGCTCCAAGTCTTGGCCATTGATCCAGATACCGGAACTGCCGCTCGATTCAAATCCACCACTGCTCTAGCCAGCAGTGGATATCAAGTCAGTGTTCCCACGGCCGCATCCATGGCGCAATACGTGGTCGCACCGATTGGGGCCAATGGCAAAGTCTCCTTGACTGGACTCACCGGCAGTAGCAATTTCCGAGCCGACGTTGTGGGCTGGTGGACTCCAGTAACTACTCAGTATGTGGTCAGTTCGGCACTCTCAGCTCCCACTGTTTTGGTCCCCGCGCAGCCCACGATTACTGGTCGAGTCCGGCCGTTGGCGTTGACGGCGGGTGGATCAGTTGCTTTACAGGAACTCAAAGCCGGCAAGTGGGTCAAGGTAGGCACCTCCCGGATCGCACCGAACGGACAATTCAGTGTTGTCGTTCCGGTGAAGACTTATGGTTCGCATTCGTATCGCGTGTACAAGGGCGCCAGCAGTTGTTCGCCTCTGGGGTGCACGCTGAAGTCGTTTGCTACTAAGCCCCTAGTGGTTCGCGCGGCGCAACGCTATGCGGTGACGATGGCGTCTTCGCGAACCAGCGTTCGCAGTGGTTCAAAGATCACCTTCACGGGAAAGGTCGCTCCCACGCTCGTGGGCTCGCAGGTCAAAGTGCAGGTGCTCAGCTTGGGTCTGTGGAAGACCTTGGGTCTAGCAACGGTTCAGTCAACGGGTGCGTACTCCTATCCGGTGGTCGTCAAGAAGCGTGGGTTGCGCCAATTCCGAGCGTATAAAGCCAGCAACAATTGCTCTCTAGGGTTTTGTGAACTGCGCCCGGCCAAGTCGGCGATAGTTCAAGTCACCGTTCGCTGATCGCCTCTGTCGGTTGTTCTCATAAGATCAGGGGATGTCCACTCTGTTTCCTGACCCAGCCGATGAGGCTGAATCAGATCTGCTGACTGGACTTAACGACCCTCAGCGTGCAGCAGTGGTTCATGCGGGGACCCCGCTCCTCATCGTGGCTGGAGCGGGCTCGGGTAAAACGCGAGTGCTGACGCACCGGGTCGCCCATCTGATTCGCGCGCGTGGTGTGCGCCCAAGCGAGCTCCTGGCTATCACGTTCACCAACAAAGCCGCGGGCGAGATGAAAGAGCGTGTGGCTGAACTCATCGGGCCGCAGGCTAAGTCGATGTGGGTGAGCACCTTTCACTCGGCTTGCGTACGCATCTTGCGATCCGAAGCCGATCGCCTGGGTTACACCAAGTCCTTCTCGATTTATGACTCAGCCGATTCGCAACGCTTGATGACGATGGTGTGCCGAGAACTCGATCTTGACCCCAAACGCTACCCGCCGCGATCGTTCTCGAACCAGGTCAGCAATTTCAAAAACGAACTCATTGACTACGAAGCCGCAGCAGCGCAAGCCACGAGCCACCAAGAGCAAACCGTTGCACAGGCTTACGCCTTGTATCAACGACGACTGCGTTCAGCCAATGCAATGGACTTTGACGACTTGATCATGTTGACCGTCAACCTGCTGCAGGCTTTCCCTGAGGTTCTTCAGTCCTATCGGCGCAGGTTTGGCCACATTTTGGTGGACGAGTACCAAGACACCAACCATGCGCAGTATGTCTTGGTGCGTGAACTTGTTGGTCCGGCGGTTGGTCCGATTCCACAAGCCGAACTGTGCGTTGTGGGCGACTCGGATCAGTCCATTTATGCATTTCGGGGCGCAACGATTCGAAACATCTTGCAATTTGAGCAGGACTATCCCAACGCCACCACGATTGTGTTGGAACAGAACTACCGCTCAACGCAAAACATTCTGAGTGCTGCCAATGCCGTGATCTCGCAGAATCCGAACCGTCCGCCCAAGACGTTGTGGTCTAACGCGGGCGCCGGAGCGCAGATCGTGGGTTACGTCGGCGATGACGAACACGACGAAGCGCGCTTCGTCGCTGAGGAAATCGTTGAACTGGGCCGCAACGAAGGAATTCGCCCGTGCGACGTCGCAATTTTCTATCGGACCAATGCGGCTTCCCGCGTTTTTGAGGAAGTCTTCATTCGATCGGACATGCCTTATCGCGTCGTGGGTGGTGTGCGGTTCTACGAACGCAAGGAAATCCGTGACGCGTTGGCGTACTTGCGCATCTTGGCCAACCCGCAAGACGAAGTCTCGTTGCGTCGCATCCTGAACGTGCCTAAACGCGGTATCGGTGACAAGGCTCAAGAGGCCGTAGAGACTTTGTCGCGCCGCGAGCGCATTACCTTCTGGGAAGCGCTGCGTCGCTGCGACGAAGCACCCGGTCTTGCCACGCGTGCTCGGACTCAAATGCAAGCTTTCGTCGAACTTCTTGATGTTTTGCAGATTCTTGTGGAAAGCCAGACCCCTCCGGCTGAGATTCTCGAAGCGGTGTTGGATCAGACCGGCTATTTGTCTGAACTGCGGACCTCGTTGGATCCGCAGGACGAGACCCGCATCGAAAACTTGGCCGAACTCGAAGCCGTGGCTCGTGAGTTCGAGGAAACCGCTGCTAGCAATGACGAGCCAGCCACGCTGTTCGAGTTTTTGGAGCGGGTGTCGCTGGTAGCGGACGCAGATTCGATTCCCAACGGTGATGATGGTGGCGGTGTAGTCACATTGATGACTCTGCACACGGCCAAAGGCCTGGAGTTTCCCGTCGTGTTCCTCACCGCGATGGAAGATGGCGTCTTCCCCCACATCCGTTCACTGGATGATCCGGCCGAATTGCAAGAAGAACGTCGACTGGCCTATGTCGGGCTCACGCGTGCACGTCAACGGTTGTACCTCTCGCGTGCTGTGTCGCGGTCAACGTGGGGTGCCCCCAATTACAACCTTGCATCCCGTTTCCTTGAAGAAATCCCCACCGAGTTGCTGGATTGGCGACGCGAAGCAGAGGTGGCGCACTCCGATCGTTGGAAGGCGGTGCCGCCTCGCACGCCATCAGTGTTTGCGCCAGCTGCTCGCCGCAGTTCTGGGCAACCTGTTCTTGACTTGGCGCCGGGAGATCGAGTTACGCACGACAGTTTTGGGTTAGGAACGGTGGTTGCGGTTTCGGGTGAGGGAGATCGGGCACAAGCCACGGTCGACTTTGGCTCGACCGGCGAGAAGCGCCTGCTCCTTCGCTATGCACCCGTACAAAAACTCTAGGTAAACCTTCGGATTGTTGCGTTTGGCGCACACGATCACGGGTATACCCTGCATCTATCCCGAGCACCTAGTGCGGGCGATGACAAGGATTAGTTCATGCCCGCCGGTTTGTCTGTGCGTTCTCGTTTTCAGAAGTTCCTCTCAGTGTGTGTCGCCTTGTTGCTCGGTGTGAGCCTGGTGTCGGTGCTGGGACAGGGGATGGCACGGGCCGCAGTGGTGTGCCCAACCGTCGCACCCACCGTTCCGCACACGGTGACGCCGGCTCCCCAGTCTGGCGACAACTGGAGTGGGTGTGATCTGACCGATGCGTACTTGCAGGGCGTGGACTTAAGCGGCGTGAACTTCACGGGTGCAAACCTGTCTGGGGTGAGCATGTGGTTCGCCACGATTACCGGCGCTGACTTCACGAATGTGAATTTCGGAACAGGGCTTTCGACCTATGGACTCGTCGGAACACCGACCGCTCTTCCCTCGGGCTGGGGTATTTACCAGACGCGACTGGTGGGACCAGGGGCGAACATCGCTGGCGTGGGTTTCATCGGTGTCAACTTCGTCGAT
>CALQPL010000096.1 GCA_943332445.1 Bifidobacterium breve | reverse complement strand
TCATCTGGCTTTCGATCAACACCAGGCTCAACATCGCTGCATGCCAGAACCATATCCAAAACCCGATCAACAAAACCTACGCGAATGTCTTCTTCGATTCCTGCGTAGTAGGCATGCTCCACCAGGTCATGCAGCAAGGCAGCAATAGCTTGGTCTTCATCGCCTCCGCCAATCCATACCAGGGACGAAGCGTCCAACAGGTGTGATGTGTAGGGGATGCGAGGCTCGCCCGGAGCCTGCTTTCGAAACTGCTGACGATGCGCATTCGCGGCGAAGAGCAAGGCTTCGTCATAACGCGCGCTATATCCGTCGTTGCTGTTCATACTCTGTGACACTTAATCCCCCGATAGCATCAATACATCCGTCAATAATTTGTTTAGACAAAATATCAAAGAGATCAGACATTGGCGCATCGGCACCTGTGCGGTGGTCACCTCTCGCGGTCTAACCGAGTTCAAACGACGTCACGCCGAATATCAAGGGGATATCCAGATCTGGGTTTCCCTTCGCATACATCCGTGCCGTCTCAAATACTGGGCTCAATCCCACAGCGCGGGCGAGATCCAAGGCAGCCACATTGGGTTCGGGAACGTCGAGGTAGATCGGACCCCCATCGCCCACCGACTTCGCCAGAGCATTAAAGACTTCCGCGGCCACGAGAGCTGAATCTGCCACCAGAGGTCCGACTTTGAACCCTTCTCGACAGGCCCGAACCGTGCCAAATCCGCGGATCTGACCGTCCTCAACATAAGCCCACGAGTGACCTTCAGGTTGACTCAGCCAGTCTGCCAAGAACGCCGAACGATCAGCGCCAAACGTTGCGCGATCCAAGGATTGGATGCGGTGCAGATCATCGCGTCCAATAACCACCATCGCATCCGAGAGCGGCTGCACGTCACGGACCTGTCCACCGAAGCGGATATTGCGATAAGCCAAGGCAAACCCTGACCTCGCGTAGCTCGATTGCATATCCACCACACCATCAAGGCCCACCGTGCGACCCTCCACGCGCTGCATCGCATGAGCCCACAACTGCGATCCGATCCCTTGGCCACGCAGTTCCGGCTTGACCAGATACAGCCCTAGAAAGGCAAAGTCATCGCCATAACAAACGGCGGAAATCGAACCCACGAGTTGGTGGTCAATGAAGGCACCCAGAAACCCTTGCGGATCGGCGCGGAAGAACAATTGGGCATCGTGAACTCCGGGGTTCCAGCCCTCGTCGGCCGCCCAATCAATGACGGTCCGTACTTCATCAAGGGACAGTGCACGAATTTCCATGGTGATATCTGCCTAATTGGATGCGCTCATCTTGGCCGCGGTTGCCGCGGTATTACTGGCAGTAGACCGCAGGAATACCGCCGCGATAACAGCTCCGACGAACAAAATTCCAGCACCCACCTGATAGGCAGCGGCAAAACCGTCAACAAGGGCCTGCGAACGCGGGATCTGCGAGGCAGCTTCGCTGACCTGGACTGAGACGGCAATGGAAACCAAAGTCGCCAGTCCCAGGGCGCTGCCGATTTGGCCACCTGCACTCAAGATTCCCGATGCGATTCCCGCGTTCTCCTCTGTTGTGCCATCCACACCAGCAATCGTGAAGGTCACGAAACCGCAAGCAGCAGCAATCGCCACCAAAATCATTCCCGGCAACACATCGCCCCGGTAGGTGCCATCAACTTGTAACGTCGCTAGGACCAACAGACCGCTCATGCCCGAAAGTAATCCCGTCGTCATGACCACTCTCACTCCGATGCGGCCAACGACTGCGGAAATAATCGGAAAGGCAACCAAGATGATCAGGCCCAGCGGCAGGTAGGCGGCACCGGTTTTCAGCGGTTTGAAACCGAGCACCGTTTGCATATACAAGGTGGTAGTAAAGAAGTACGTTGACAACACTGATCCGAACAGCACAGAAGCAGTCACCCCGACGACACGATTGCGGTTCTTGAAAATATCCAAAGGAACCATCGGCATGGTCTGTCGCTTTTCCCACGCGATAAAGATCACGACGAGCACAGCAGCCCCCGCTAGCTGAGCCAACAACAGCGGATCGGTCCAGGCCTTTGCGCCCTTATCTAGCAGGGCAAAAACTGCCGTGCCAATGGCCGAAGTGATCAAAATCGCGCCCAGAACGTCGAGTTTCGGGCGGCTGGGGGCCCGGCTTTCGGGAACAAACTTCGGGGCCAACGCGAGGGCAATCAACGTGACGGGAACGGTGACAAAGAAGACCCACCGCCACGATTGATACTCGGTGATGAAGCCGGACAACACTGCGCCGATCGTTCCACCCAGCGCACTGATGCCACCCCACGTGCCCAGTGCTTTGGTTCGCTCCTTAGGGATCGTAAAGATGCGCGTAATCGATGACAGCGCTGCTGGCGCAGCCATCGCAGCACCCGCACCTTGCAAGAAGCGCATGGCGATGATGATGTCGGCATTCCACGCCAGGCCAGCAATCAGTGACGCGCCGCTAAACACACCAATGCCGAGCATGAAGAGTTTGCGTCGGCCGTAAAGGTCACCCAAACTTCCACCGAGCAATAACAGGCCACCGAACGCTAGGCCGTACCCGTTGACGATCCATGCGAGTCGAGCTTCGGGCAAATCAAATTGGCGCTGAATCGAAGGCAAGGCAACATTGACGACCGTTGAGTCCAAGACGAGTACGAACTGTGCGAGAGCCAAAACAGCCAGTGCGATCCACCGTCCAGGCAAAGGCACTTCACCACTTGATCCGGTAGATGTTGGTTCGGCAGGAGTCGCGGAACTACCCTCAACGGGTGGGCTTGCAGTCATGGTGTCCTTTGCTGGCAGGTGCGCTAAGTCTGACCCACTCCGACGGATGCCACCGCCTAAACGCGCGAGGTCCACTTCCCCCTTTTTCCACCCAATCTGCCCACATTAGGCGTGATTTAGGCGTCAAGATGCGGACTTGAACAACCTATGAAACGCTTCATCTACGGTCCACTTATCTCTAGGAGCCTTACATGAAGTCCACTCGAACCCTGCTGGTTGCCGCCAGCATCGTTTCGGTCGCCCTTGCTCTCACCGCATGCAGCCAGAGCGATCCAGCACCCGCCCCGTCCGCAGCACCGACCACCGCGGCCGTGGCCTCGGGACCGTTTGGTGCCGCCTGCTCAGCAATTCCTGCTGATGTTGCAGCCGCTGCACCCACTGTTGCTGCGGCCGATGCCGCCGGCAAGATTCCTGCTCTCTCGACCTTGGTCAGTTTTGTTGGAGCAGCTGGATTGGGTCAAACCCTGAACACCACCCCGAACATCACCATCTTCGCACCGACTAACGATGCGTTTGCCAAGATCGATGCAGCAACGGTGGCAGCACTTCAAGCCGATCCCACGGGCAAGCTTGCCAACATCTTGAAGTACCACGTCGTTGCATCTGACATCACGCCGGACAAGTTGGTTGGACAGTTCCCCACGCTTAATGGAGCACCGATCACTATCGCCGGTTCGGGACAGACCTTCACGGTCACCACGACTACTCCTGGCAATGTCTCCAACATTGTCTGTGGCAACGTCAAGACGGCTAACGCTCGCGTTTACGTGATCGACACCGTCCTGCTTCCTGCTGCATAGTCATTCCACAGTTAAGGGGCCACGAGAAAGTTCGTGGCCCCTTAACTTTTGTCCGGAATTAGGCGGATGGTCGCCAGCCATCATGGAAAGACACTCGGTGCATGAGGCGGTGGGTCATGCCAAAGTCAAAGATTCCGCGGTGGATCGTTGCGTAGTTGTCCCATAGGACCAGCGAATTGGGCTCCCAGTGCCAGCGGCATTGGAACTCAGGGCGGGTCTGGTGGGCGAATAAGAAGTCGAGGACAGCTCGGCTTTCGCGATCAGTCATTCCCACAATCTCACGCGTCATGAGCTCAGAGACGAACAACATCTTGCGCCCTGATTCAGGATGAGTGGCCACAACCGGCTGCTCCGTTGGCGGCAATGCTGCGCGCATCGCAATCACGCCACCGCCCATGGTGTCGAGCATGTTGTGTAGCCCCTTAGTGGCTACATCGTGAATTGCGGTCAGTGGATCAATAAACGACTTCCACGAATCACTCAGTGCTTCGTAGGCGGCGTACGCGTCTGCCCAGACCGTGTCACCAGCAGCAACGGGAACATCGAGTGCATAGAGAAGCGAACCGCGGGTGGGGTTTTCCCGAAACGAACTGTCGGCATGCCAGTTGATGTCGCTTACTGGCCCTTGATACATGTCGGGGTATTCCTGCACCCACACGCCAGGGTGCTCATCAAGGCTTGGCGCATACCCCTCCGTTTGCACTTCGCCGAAACGCTTCCCCAGCGCTAGGTGCTGCGCTGGCGTCAATTCCTGGTCACGAAAGAACAATGCTTGGTAATCAATCCAGGCAGCACGCAATTGGGAAAAGAGTTCATCGTTGTCAATGGCGTCAGCAACGTGCACCCCGCTAATGAGGGCGCCGAACGAGCCGGTCATCGGCCGAGCAGTAAATCCTTCGTATGTTTTGCCTGCGATCGGTGTGATATCTGTCAGGGCCGAAGACATGGGTGACTCCCTAAATTACGCACAATCCGACCACTGTGGTCGTGTCCAATGACGGTATGACCGCGTGCCTACGGTTGTCCACCACCTTTCACAGTTCAGACACACGCGCACGCCTAGACGGCCATTCAGCGCGCCGAAACCCTCCGCCTTTGGCACGATGAACCAACGTTCACGGCTACGGAATAGGACACCATGTTTGATTTTCTTGTTCAACCGATCGCCATCGCCAGTGCAGTGATTTTGGTTGTCCTGTTGGGCATCTATTTCAAAGCCGGCCGGTACATGCCGTGGACCGCGTTCTCAGCCACTCCCGCCTGGATTCGCGGTGGGATTTATTTCTCGATCTGTTGGTTGCTCTCCTACTTCAGCGGTGGCCTAGAAAAAATTCTCACGTCTCCGCTCTGGACTCAAGCCAATCTCGACAACTCCTCGTGGATTGCCTACACCGCGCTGTGCTTCGGCTTCATCTTCATGGCCTACAGCGTGCTCTGGGTTCGCTTTACTGTTCGTTTTGATCGCAAGAAGTACAACGGGTCGGCCATCGTCTTTGGCATCTTGTGGGGTAGCAGTAGCGGCCAGTTGTTTCTTGCCACTTGGCTCATTGCCACCAAAGCTGTTTCCGGAATCGATGCCACTTGGGTGAACAAGCCTGTGCTGGCGTGGGTGATTGCATGGAGCCTGATGGGTATCTGGCAGCCGAACTTCCAT
>CALQPL010000095.1 GCA_943332445.1 Bifidobacterium breve | reverse complement strand
TATTACGTAGAGAACTGGTCGCTGTCCTTAGATATTGCGATCATGTTGCGCACACTCTTGGCTGTAGTCCGTGGCAGCGGCGCGTACTAAGAATCGTTAGCGAGTAAACAGACCGCGCTTCTTCTTGGGGTCTTCAACAGGTGGCGCTGTTCGCGGGGTTGCTGGCTGTGCAGGCGCGGCGGTCTCGGCTGCAGGTGCGGCTTCCTGAGTTTCACGCGACAGGCTGGACAGTTCGCGCATCAATGACGCACTGTCGATGCTGCGGGAAAAGAATTCAGTAGGTGCACTGGCTTTGAGCGAAGCAGTGGCTGGACTGGTGGGAACCGGCTCGGCGGGAACTTCTTCGGCAGGTACAGCTTCTGGCTGATCGCTGGTGTCGGCTTCTCGGTTCATGACGGTCAACAGTGAGGCAAGTTCAAACCGAGTCTCGTGGATTTCTTCGTCAGTGGCAGGAACCGTAGGTGGCGCCTGGTGAGTGGTGGGAACTTCCACCACAGTGCTCACAGCGGGAGGAATGATTTCCACCATGTTCACTACGGGTTCCTCGACGGGAATGTGAACGACGGTCGGTGCAGCAGCAACCTCGGCTGGTTCAACAATCTCAACGGGTTCGACAATCTCGACTGGTTCAACGATTGCCACCGGCTCCACGATTGTTTCGACAATCTCGACTGGTTCAACAATCGCGACCGGCTCGATCACCGATTCAGCGATGGGTTCGACGACGGATTCAACGGTTGGCTCGAAGACAGGTTCAATGACAGGTTCAGCAACGACTTCAGGAACGGCGGCCAGGTCAATCAGGGTGGGCACGCCTCGCGGGGTCTGAGCCGCAGTCATGGTGGCCAAGTCGCTGCGAACCAGTGTGGTCAAGAGTTCAGCGGCCTCAAGAGTGGTAAATCCACACTCGTCAGCCAAGTCAACGACTGAGTTGTGGCCGTCGATCTTGCACAAGACTGCCCACTGCTGGTGGTTCAACGACTTGGCGCGATCAGCGGCGTCGGCGACCAGTTGCGGAATGGCATCTTCGGAACCGATGAAGCCCAAAACAGCGGCCCAACGCTTGCGTCGTTCGCGAATTTGCTTGAGGAGTTGAACCAGATCTTGTGATTCCATGTCGTGACGCGTGCGGTCGCCGTTGCTAAAGCGAGACGTGGTGACGGTCCAGTCGATGATGCTGTCGAGCATGTCGTGCAGTTGCTCACCGATGAAGGCATCAATGGCACTGGGTTCGACGTAACCCAGGTGCACGAGCAATTCGCCCAGCCGCCACCCTTGAAGTTGCGTACGTTGCACTTCAAGAGCTTCCCCGAGGGCTTGGGAGGTCAGGACGCCAGAGGAGACGAGTCGCACACCAAGAAGTGCACGGCGCCCCGGAACAGAAACGGTGTACAAGCGACCATCGCGAAGCCACACGGTTGCGACATCGCTGTGCGGGTCGGTGATAGTGAGCGATCCCGTGGCTTCTTGGGTCGCCAAATCCAGTAACAACGTCTCGATCGGGGTAGGGGCATCGGGCAAACTCGCGTGGTTTGACATGCGCACCTCCGATCGGTCCAGTAGCGAGGTTGAATCAGCTGGGGACCTGGTGTGCCCAGGATCCAGCGATTCCTTAAGGAACTCATCGGCAGATAGGCCAAAAACATTGAGGGGCCAATTAGGCGTGGTTTGGGGCCAAAAAGGGGGCTGCAGGCGTGGCGCGAACCTGCCCCGAGGGCTCCCGTGGCTGACCCTGGGGCTGTGGGCGTGACACCATAGGCACCCACGTTCAATTCAAGGAGTCGATGTAGCGATGACAGCGCCTATGGCTGGTGGCCGCCGCCGCGTTGACCGTGTCCTTGATCCTGAATTTGTTGCTGACTTAGCGGGCACGGATTTGCAGACCTTGAGTGCCAAGCGCCTGGATGCGGAACAAGAAGAAGTTGACCTGTCCTATGTGCGCCGGCTCATCCAAGGCCGTATTGACATTGCGACCGCTGAACAGCAACGACGATCAAGTGGATCAACCGAATCTCTCGTAGACCAACTGGCCAGCATCTTGTCCGATGACAATTCATCGACAACTGGTAGCGGTCGTCACCTCAATGCGCAACCATCGCGCGTTGATGAGCACCGACGTGTTGTTGAGCGCGTTGTTTCCGATGTGCGCATCAGCGATGTTGCCACGCTCAATGATGAACAATTAGTGAACGCCATCGATTTGTTGCGTCGTCACGAAGAGCATGTGTCTAAACTGCGTCGCAGGGTCCAAGGAGTGGTAGACGCTTTGGCTGCGGAGATTGGTCGCCGGATGGCGGCTGAAACGGAAGCAACCTTTAACTAAGTCGGGAGCTAGAAGTGATCGCGCAGGTCAGTCTTACCCGTAGAGCTTTCGCCGAATTCCTAGCAACAGCCCTCTTAGTAGCTGCAGTCGTTGGTTCGGGAATCGCGGCTCAAACCCTCAGCCCCAATGATGTCGGCCTGCAACTGCTGGAAAACACCATCGCCACTGCTGGCGCCCTGTTTGCCATCATCGTGGTGTTCGCCCCGATTAGCGGGTCACACTTGAACCCCGTGGTGACGATTGTGGATTGCGCCATTGGCCGTCGCTCCTGGAGCGATGCCATCGCCTACATCCCAGCCCAGGTGGTCGGTGCCATTGTCGGTGCCATCGTGGCCAACGTCATGTTTGATCGGGCCGCGATTGAAACATCGACCAAGGTGCGTGAGGGTTCCAACATCTACTTTGCGGAGCTGGTCGCAACGTTTGGGTTAGTGCTCGTGATTTTTCTCTTGGTGCGAACCGGCCGAGCGATGGAAAGCGTGGTCGTGGTCCCCGCAGCAGTCGCGGGTTACATCACTGCCGCGTACTGGTTCACCAGTTCCACCTCATTTGCTAACCCAGCTGTCACCATTGGACGCGCCTTTAGCGATACCTTCGCCGGCATCGCACCCGCAAGCGTTCCGCCGTTTATCGTCGCTCAGATCATCGGTGCGGCTCTTGCCCTCGGGGCAGTTATTTTCTTGACTACGCAGGCCAAGGACGAGGTCGTCAGTGAGTAACACCTCGGTACCGACAATCTTGGTGGCCTGCCGCAAAAATGCCGGTCGGTCACAAGCCGCCGCATCGATCTTGCGTTCGTTAGCCGGTGATCGCGTGGTGGTGCTGTCGGGCGGCTCTGAGCCCGCTGATGCGGTCCACCCGGAAGTGCGTGAAGTACTGGCTGAGCGCGGTCTCGGGGTTGAAGAAACACCCAAGGCTTTTGATGAGGCGATGGTCAAGTCAGCCGATGTCGTGATCACGATGGGGTGCGGTGAAGAGTGCCCCTACTTTCCGGGCAAGCGCTACCTCGATTGGGAAGTGCAGGACCCACACGAACAGCCACTCGAGCAGGTTCGCGTGATCGTTGACGACATTGAACAACGAGTGCGTGGTTTGCTGGTGGAGATGAACATCCCGCCAGTGGATGCGCGAGCCTGAGCGCACAGTTGGTTTTCCGCTCTAGGGTGTGATCGTGGTTTTTGAAGCGCTAAATTCCTTCCTCGGGTTACTGGGCCTAGTGACCTTAGTTTTCAAGGTGTTCACCTTTGTTGACTGTGTAACGCGTCGCGGTGAGTTGTTCCCCGCAGCAGGAAAACAGACGAAAGCGTTTTGGCTCATCATCTTGGGTATCGCGAGCGTGTGGAACTTCTTTAGCTCCTCGCCCATCGGCATCATCAATTTGATTGGCATCGTGGCCGCCTTGGTGTACTTCCTTGATGTGCGACCAGCCTTGCGCGATTTAGGCGGAGGTGGGCGTGGGGGAGGTAGCCCGTTTGGCCCGCGTTCAGGCTCAAACTGGTAGTCCTTGGCCGTGTAAGGCACACTTAATGCATGACCTTGTCGGCAGTTCGCCGCACTCCCAAGCGTGTTGCCATGCTTTCGGTGCACTCGTCCCCCCTGGATCAGCCAGGTGTGGGTGACGCGGGCGGAATGAACGTGTACGTGGTCGAGCTGTCTCGTCGGCTCGCTGCGATGGGTACTGAGGTTGAAATCTTTACTCGCTCCACAGCTAGTGACCTGCCGCCCAAGGTTCACCTCGCTGATGGCGTCACTGTTCATCATGTAACTGCGGGTCCATTTCAGGGCATGGCCAAGGAAGACCTTCCTTCTCAGTTGTGTGCCTTGACGTCAGGAGTCCTTCGCGCAGAGGCAGCCGTTGATCGCGGGTACTACGACGTCATTCACTCGCACTATTGGCTCAGCGGTCAGGTCGGTTGGTTGGCCAAGGAGCGTTGGGGTGTTCCTCTGGTGCATTCCATGCACACCATGGCCAAAGTAAAGAACCTTTCGTTGGCCGAAGGTGACGTGCCGGAACCCAACGCGCGCGAAATTGGCGAAACACAGGTGGTTGAAGCCTCCGATCGTCTCGTGGCCAACACCGATGATGAAGCCCAACAACTGATTGACCTCTATGACGCCGATCCTGAGCGAGTAGCTGTTGTTGCCCCTGGTGTGGATCTTGAACGATTCCGTCCCGGTGACCGGGCTGCCGCTCGCACCAAACTTGGATTGCCCTTGAACGGTGACGTGGTCTTGTTTGTTGGACGCATTCAACCGCTCAAGGCACCCGATGTTCTCCTTCGTGCGGTTGCACGCCTCTTGCAGCGCAGCCCAGAGCGTCGAAGCAACCTCACTGTTGCCATCGTGGGCGGTCCCTCCGGTTCAGACAGTTTCTTCCCCGATCACCTGCAGGGCTTAGCCGGTTCGTTGCGTATTTCGGACCAAGTGCGTTTCGCACCGCCAGTCCACCAAGACGAATTGGCCCAGTGGTACCGCGCCGCCGATGTGGTGGTTGTCCCCTCGTACAACGAATCCTTTGGCCTGGTGGCTATCGAAGCCCAGGCATGTGGAACGCCGGTGGTGGCTGCTGCCGTGGGTGGATTACGTACCGCCGTTTCACACGGTGAATCGGGCTTGCTCGTCGCTGGCCATGATCCACACGACTATGCCGATGCGATTGCGACGATCTTGGACAACGACTTGGCTCGTCACACCATGAGTCGAAATGCGTTGGCTCATGCGCAGCAGTTTGGCTGGTCAGCAACGGCCTCCCAGATGTTGGAGGTTTACTCCAGTGCAGCGGTCTCGTTAGCGCAGGATTTTGCCCGCCAGGCTTAAGCCATCACGGTCGTTAGTCGCTCTTGGCGTCGTCGCTGGGCCAATCGCGTTAGATTAAACCTGTGAATTCAACCCCGCCTCAAGATCGAGCTGCCGCTGTTCTTCACCAGGTGCTCACTGACTCCGAATTGACGTGGGAACAGCCGGAACCTTTTGCCTTTGTCGTGACGTTGCCAGGCGAACACAAGTT
>CALQPL010000094.1 GCA_943332445.1 Bifidobacterium breve | reverse complement strand
CACCGAAGGCTTCAAGCCTGGCCAAGTCGGATCTAGCGCCATGCCACACAAGATGAACACGCGCTCGTGCGAACGCGTCAACGGTTTGTCTGTCGTGCTGCGGGGTTACTTGTCCATGACGACCGAACTTGCGGGCGATCAATGGAACGAAGGCGATGTTTCGTGTTCAGTCGTGCGCCGCGTCGCCTTGCCCGATGCGTTCTTCGCTCTCGACGGCCTCTTCGAAACCTTCCTCACCGTGCTTGATGAATTCGGTGTCTTCCCTGCGGTCATTGAACGGGAGTTGCAACGCTACCTACCATTCCTCACCACCACCAAGATTTTGATGGCTTCGGTTCGAGCCGGCGTTGGCCGCGAGAGCGCACACGAAGCGATCAAGGAGCACGCCGTTGCTGTCGCGTTGGAAATGCGCGAAAAGGGAACGGACCGAAACGACTTGTTCGAACGCCTCGCCGCTGATGATCGGTTGCCACTGACTCTTGCAAACATCAATGAGTTGGTATCCGAGCCTTTGGAGTTCACCGGTGCCGCGCAAGCCCAAGTCGCGGAAGTGGTGAACCGCATCAACGCGATCGTTGCTTCCCACCCTGAGGCCGCGCGCTATAGCCCCGGCGACATCTTGTGACCACCACGTTGCTCCCGCCCGATCCCGCGCACGAATCCCTTCTTGCGCACGGCTTTTCCTTCGTTCACCAAGGCAAGGTCCGCTCGCTCTATGGCACCCCTGAGGGACACCTGTTGGTCGTGGCCAGCGACCGCATTTCGGCCTACGACTGGGTGCTGTCCACGCCGATTCCCGACAAAGGTCGCATCCTCACGAGCTTGTCACTGTGGTGGTTTGACCAACTCAAGGACATCGTTCCCCACCACGTGATTTCCACTGATGTTCCTGACGCGGTGGCCGGACGAGCGATGGTGTGCCAACGCCTGGACATGTTCCCGGTTGAATGCGTCGCCCGCGGCTATCTCACTGGTTCAGGTTTAATTGAATACAACGCATCTTCCACTGTGTGTGGGGTTGAACTACCGAGTGGATTAGTTGATGGCAGTCGTCTCGACGAACCGATCTTCACGCCGGCGACTAAAGCCGACCTTGGCGACCACGATGAAAATGTTGATTTCGCGCACGTTGTCAGGTTGATCGGTCAAAGCGATGCCGACGAACTTCGTCGTCTCACACTCGCGGTGTACCAGCGAGCCGAAGCCATCGCCGCCGAACGCGGGATCTTGTTGGCCGACACGAAGTTTGAGTTTGGTCGTGGCGCGGACGGCACCATCGTGCTCGGTGACGAAGTCTTGACCCCTGACTCTTCGCGCTTTTGGCCAGCAGCCGGCTGGAAGCCTGGTTCAGCCCAGCCGTCGTACGACAAGCAATTCGTGCGCGACTGGCTGACATCGGCAGCCTCTGGGTGGGATCGAACCAGCGAGACCGAGCCGCCCGCTTTGCCCCAAGACATCGTCGCCGCCACGAGGGCTAAGTACCTCGAAGCCTACGAATTACTGACGGGTCAGGAACTGTCATGAAGTGGATGCTGACCGGAGGCGCCGGGTATATCGGAGCGCACATCCTGCGCGCGCTTCACGACCAAGGCCATGACGTTGTCGTTCTTGATGACTTATCAACCGGACTTCGGCGCAAGGTCTCCGAAGGCGTTCCGTTCGTCGAAGCTTCGATCTTGGACACCGACAGCGTCACGCGAGCTTTGACCGATCACCGAGTTGACGGTGTGATCCATCTGGCCGCGAAGAAGTCTGTTGGCGAGTCCGTTGAACAACCCCACATGTACTTTGAACAAAATGTTCAGGGCACGATGGCCTTGCTTGATGCCATCAAAGCCGCAGATGTTCACCACATGGTCTTGAGTTCGAGCGCAGCGGTTTACGGATCACCCGATGTTGATGCCGTCACTGAAGACACCCCCACCATGCCGATTAACCCGTACGGCCAAACCAAGTTGGCTCAAGAGTGGCTCGTGCGCGACCTCAGCGAATCTGGTTATGACCTGTCCTGGGTTGCGTTGCGCTACTTCAACGTGGCAGGCGCTGGCGCCGACGACCTAGGCGACACCGGAGTGTTCAACCTCATTCCCATGGTCTTGCGCGCGCTTGATGACGGCCAAGCCCCACAGGTGTTCGGCGACACTTACCCCACACCTGATGGCACCTGCATTCGCGACTACATCCACGTTCAGGATCTGGCTGAGGCACATGTGGCTGCTGTGACTCAAGCCGAGCGCGGTGGGCGGACCGATATTTACAACGTGGGACGAGGGATGGGATTTAGCGTCCTCGATGTGCTCGATGCGGTGCGAAGCGCCATGGGTAGTGACTTCGCCCACGAGATCTCCGCTCCACGCGCTGGCGATCCCGCCTCATTAGTTGCTGCGGTCAACCGCATTCACAGCGAGCTTGGCTGGCAGGCACAGCGCGATTTGGCTGACATGGTCACGTCCGCCTGGTCTGCGTGGCAAGCCTTTCCACCCGCCTAAACACGGCACCGAACCGCCACCGGCGCCCCACAGTGCGCCGATAGACTGAGTCCACATCGTCCCTGCCAACCCTGGAGTGCCAGTGGCCCGCGTCGTCGTCGACGTCATGCTTAAGTCAGAAATCCTTGACCCTCAAGGCAAGGCTGTTGAACGCGCAGCCGATCGATTGGGTTACAGCACCATCGCCAGCGTGCGACAGGGCAAGCGCTTCGAGCTCCAGGTCGATGGCCCAGTGGATGAAGCAGCCCTCGCGTCGATTCATGAACTTGCGGAATCCCTCTTGGCTAACACCGTCATTGAAGACTTCACCGTTCGCGTGGAGGACAACTAAGCATGTCCCCTCGTGTTGGTGTGGTGACTTTTCCTGGCTCACTTGACGATCGCGATGCACAGCGCGCCATCCGGTTGGCTGGCGCCGAACCCGTAGCCCTGTGGCACGGAACCACTGACCTGTCAAAGGTTGATGCGGTGGTCTTGCCCGGTGGCTTTTCCTACGGTGACTACCTGCGCGCCGGTGCCATCGCACGCTTCTCGCCGATCATGACCTCCATCATTGACGCTGCCAACGATGGAATGCCCGTCTTTGGTATCTGCAACGGCTTCCAGGTCCTGTGCGAATCCCACCTCTTGCCCGGCGCCTTGACCCGTAATGACCACTTGCACTTCATCTGCAGGGACCAAAAACTGCGCATCGAGAACACCACTTCTGCTTTCACGTCCGGCTTTGCCGCCAACCAAGAAATCGTCATTCCGCTAAAGAACGGCGAAGGCTCCTACATCGCCGACGAACGCACGTTGGATGAGCTCGAAGCCACTGGCCGCATCATTGCTCGCTACATCGATGGCAACCCCAACGGTTCGCGTCGCGATATCGCGGGCATCACCAATGAAGCCGGAAACGTTGTCGGTCTGATGCCACACCCCGAACATGCGGTTGAGGCGGGCTTTGGCCCTAGCCTTGATGGCTTGACCTTCTTCACCTCTGTGTTGTCACGGTTGGTGAACGCCTGATGAGTATCGACACCACTGCACAAGCTGCTGCTACACCGGATGCGCAGCAGCCATGGTCTGAGTTAGGACTCAAGGCCGACGAATACGCCCGCATTAAAGAGATCCTTGGCCGTCGTCCCACCAGTGCTGAGTTGGCGATGTACTCGGTCATGTGGAGTGAACACTGCTCGTACAAGTCCAGCAAGGTTCACCTGCGTCAATTCGGTGACAAGGCTCCCAAGACCGATGCCCTCTTGGTGGGCATGGGTGAAAACGCAGGCGTTGTTGACGTCGGTGATGGGTATGCCGTCACGTTTAAGGTCGAATCACACAACCACCCGTCCTACGTCGAGCCCTACCAAGGCGCCGCGACGGGTATTGGTGGAATCGTCCGCGACATTTTGACCATGGGCGCTCGCCCAGTCGCCGTCATGGACCCGCTGCGCTTTGGCCCTGCGGATGCACAAGACACCCAACGCGTCCTGCCTGGCATCGTGGCTGGCATTGGTGGTTACGGAAACTGTTTGGGTCTGCCCAACATCGGTGGCGAGGTCGTCTTCGACCAAAGCTACTTGGGCAACCCACTGGTCAACGCCTTGTGCGTAGGAGTCATGAAGCACGAAGACATCCTGCTGGCGACTGCATCGGGCACCGGCAACCTCGTCGTGCTGTTCGGAGCTAAAACCGGTGGCGACGGCATCGGCGGCGTCTCGGTCCTGGCTTCTGAAACATTCGATGCAGACGGTCCGGCCAAGCGCCCCAGCGTGCAAGTCGGCGACCCCTTCACCGAAAAAGTCTTGATCGAATGCTGTCTCGAGATTTTTGCCGAAGACATCATCGTAGGAATCCAGGACCTCGGTGGCGCTGGAATTTCCTGTGCCACCTCAGAGCTTGCGAGCAACGGTGACGGCGGCATGCACGTGATCTTGGATGCGGTTCCCTTGCGCGATGCGACCTTGAGTCCTGAAGAAATTTTGATGAGTGAATCGCAGGAGCGCATGTGCGCGATCCTGGAACCGGCAAACCTTGATCGGTTCATGGAAATCTGTGCGAAGTGGGATGTTGACGCAGTCGTGATTGGCACGGTCAACTCCAGCGGACGCTTGACCATCGAATGGCAGGGCGAACAAATTGTGGACGTGCCACCGCGCACGGTCGCCCACGAAGGCCCGGTCTACAACCGCCCGTTCTCCAAGCCCGCAAGCCAAGATGCACTGGCCGCGAACTCGACTTCTTCCCTAGAGCGCCCGACCTCGGCTGATGAGTTCGTGGAGACGGTCTTGGCACTAGTCGGATCCCCCAACTTGGCGGATAAGTCGTGGATCACTTCGCAATACGACCGCTACGTGCTCGGTAACACCGCATCGGCGACACCCGAGGACGCCGGAATGGTGCGCATCGACGACTCCACCTCACGCGGTGTCGCGATTTCCACCGACTGCAACGCACGCTTCACGATGTTGAACCCGTACCTTGGCGCACAGCTCGCGTTGAGTGAGGCGTACCGCAATGTGGCGGCAACCGGAGCGCGACCGCTAGCGGTAACGAACTGTTTGAACTTCGGCTCCCCTGAAGACCCGTCCGTGATGTGGCAGTTCTCTGAAGCGGTGACTGGTTTGGCTGATGCCTGCTTAACCCTGGGCGTTCCGGTCACCGGTGGCAACGTCAGCTTTTACAACCAGACCGGCGAGACCGCGATCTTGCCTACTCCGGTTGTTGGAGTTCTTGGTGTGATTGATGACGTGCACACGCATTTGTCACACGGTTTGCCTGCTGACGATTTGACATTGATCGTCTTGGGCGAAACCAAGGCTGAATTTGATGGCTCGGAATGGGCACACGTCGTCCACGCTCACTT
>CALQPL010000093.1 GCA_943332445.1 Bifidobacterium breve | reverse complement strand
TTGGGTAATTCGGTCTCAGCCAGGTTTTCCGAGCGCATGGCTCGGCCCAGCAAGAGTCGCTTACCGGCATCAGTCAGATTTGCCACGCCTCAACACTACGGCCCGGTAGCCCCGCTTGTCGGTAGGCGTGCGTGTAGCGTCATGGGTGTGCACGTAGTCATCATGGGATGTGGCCGAGTCGGAACCGCCTTGGCACACGCCCTCACCTCCGCCGGCCACACCGTTGCCGTCATTGACCGCGACACCAAGCCACTTGAGCGACTGGGCGAAAACTTCACGGGACAACGGGTGATCGGTGTCGGTTTTGACCGCGACACCCTCCTCGAAGCAGGCATCGAGCGCGCTGGTGCTTTCGCTGCGGTGAGCAACGGAGACAACTCCAACATCATTGCGGCCCGCGTGGCTCGCGAGACGTACGGCATTGAGCGCGTCGTGGCTCGCATCTACGATCCCGGACGCGCTGAGGTCTACTCCCGCCTTGGTATTCCAACGGTTGCCACCGTGCGATGGACATCCGATCAAATTTTGCGTCGCCTCCTGCCCGAACACGCATCCGACGATTGGCATGACCCCAGCGGAAACGTCATCGTTGCCGAATTGACCTGCGCGCCAACGTGGATTGGCACTTCGTTTGACCAGATTGAACGACAGACCGGATCGCGCATTGTGGTGGTCAATCGCTACGGCGAAGGCTTCATCCCCTCCAGTGGAAGCATTTACCAAGAGGACGACATCATTCATGCGGCCGTGCTTGCCACTGACTTGGACCGGGTCCGTTCAATCGTGACTGATTCACCTCAGGAGTCTGCATGAAAATCGCGATTGCCGGTGCGGGGCAAGTCGGCTGCTCCATTGCCACCGAACTTGCTGAGAATGGTCACTCCATCTTGGTCATTGATAAGGATCCCAACGCCCAACAAGGCTTCGCGCCCGGCGTGGAATTCCTCGTCGGTGATGCCTGCGAACTAGCCGTCCTTGAGAAGGCCAAGCTTCACGAATGCCAAGTGGTGGTCGCCGCTACAGGCGATGACAAGGCCAACCTCGTCGTCTCCTTACTCGCGAAAACCGAATTCGGTGTGGCACGTGTGGTGGGTCGGGTCAATCACCCCGACAACGAATGGATGTTTGATGAATCTTGGGGCGTTGATATCGCAGTTTCTACCCCTCGCATTTTGAGCGCCCTCGTCGAAGAAGCAGTCACCGTCGGAGATGTTGTGCGTCTGTTCACTCTTCGCGCTGGCAATGCCAACTTGGTGGAACTCACGCTTCCCGCGGACTCCCCCGTCGCGGAAACTCGCGTAGGCGCCATGAATTGGCCACCTGACTGCACGCTAGTGACGATCTTGCGCAGTGGACGTGTCATTACACCTTCGAGCGATGACACGCTTGAGGTCGGCGACGAACTTCTCTTTATTTGCAGTGCGGAATCCGAAAGCCCTCTGCAGGAAGTCTTGGCGCCACACACCCACTGATTAACCAGGTGTGATGGGTGGGGCATGCGGATCATCGGTTTCATCGGTACTGGACCGCAGAGTGATCGGCACCCGACGCAAAATCAGGTATGTAGCCGCGCATGCCGCCAAGAACAAGGGCAAGCCCAAGACAATTCCGACCAATCCCAAGGCCACGACTTCGTCCTTACGGAACAAGGGCAACTGCACGCCTAGTCGAATGGCAAACACTGCAATCCAGACCAACCCGCACCACTGATACGCCCGCAAGCGAGCGGGATCCTTGCGCCACTGAACACCTTCTCCAGTGAAGGGGCCTAGGAACAGCGCAATCAGGGGCCAGCGCACTAATCCGGTGATGGCATGGGCAGCCAGCCAAAAAGCATTGCGATATAGCCCCACTAAAAAGAAGTCCCGCGCACGACCGGTCAACAAAACAATTCCAGCTGTCAGCGCCACCCCGATGAACCCACTAATGGTCTGTTGCACTGAACGCTTTTGCACCAAAGCCACGATCAGGATCACCACGGCCACTCCGAGCGCACACGCCAAGGCAATCGTGTAGTTGGGATTGGTGAAGGCAAAAACTGTTGCGAACACCACTCCAGGGATAGTCGACTCCAAGAGGCCACGTGGCCCACCCAAAGCGTCGACGATGGAACTAGTGTCGAAGGCCTTTTCCTCGTTATTGCCCGAATCAGTCATCGAGGTGCTGCGCTAATTCGTATTCAGGATTGAACATGACCAACTCGCCGGCTTGCTGATTCACACGGCCATGAGCACTTAACACTCGGCCCGGATCAATGCCCACAATGCGTCGTCGACCCAGCCAAATCAACGTCACCGTGGCTGTTCCGTCGTACAACTGTGCGGAAACAGCAGGAACGCCTGCCTGAGGGCGCAACGTCACGCTCTGAAGAACACCGCGCACATGGCAACGCTGGCCGAGTTCACACACCTGAATGGGAGTAGCTCCGTGGCGTCCCGCACTGAGTTGCAACAACTCGTCGTCCAACTGGGCTGTGGTGCGACCCCATCGACGCCACCACGGCTGCGTTTGGTCTGGCTTACTGGTCACGCTCATCACAGTACCTGCGCAGGTCCAGATGGCAAGGAAAGGTCGAGGGGCTCTTGCATGGGGCGAGCGAGATCGTCTCGAACCACAACCACGTTATTGACGATGTCCTGCAGGCCACCGATGGCAGAGTCGTCATGGGCTCGGGCACCTGAAATCACTGCCCGCACGAACCAACGTGGGCCGTCATAGCCCATAAATCGAGCATTGATGGACTTACTGCCGTCCTTGAGGACCGCAATCAGATGCGTTCGCGTTCCGACCTGCCGATCACTAAATGTTCCGCCTTCCGCAGTGATCGACTGCGCGATTTCCCCTCGCACTTCGTCCCACATGTCTGAGCTTCGCGGTCCGGCATAAGCCATCAATTGCATGACGAGGTCCTTGGCTTCAATTTCGATACCCAAGACCGCGTTATCTTCCTCGCGAACTTCCATTCGCAATTCCACATCATTGGGGATATGCACGATGAGTGCACCCAAATCAATTGCTGTCCATCCCTGGGGTGGCTCTGATCGATCAGGATCGTTGCTATCCCACGGGCCCACCTTTACCTGTTCAGGATCCTGATGAGCCAAAGCCCTTTTCACCCCGATCGCTACCTGGAAGCTGGTCAACGGCAACCAATTCGACGTGTTCGACCTTTTGGATCACCAATTGGGCGATGCGATCACCGACGGCAAACTCCACCCGATGGCTCGGATCGAGGTTGATCACGCTGACCTGAATCTCACCGCGGTAGCCGGCATCAATGGTCCCCGGCGCGTTGACGAGCGAGACCCCATGCTTGACGGCAAGTCCAGAACGTGGATGCACAAACGCTGCGTAACCGGCTGGCATGGCGATCGCAATTCCCGTTGGTAACAGGGCTCGCTCACCTGGCTCGAGCGTGCAGGCCTGGCGCGTGGTCAAATCCAAACCAGCATCGCCAGGATGCGCATAGGAGGGCACCGGGGCTTCCGGGTCGACCAACGTGAATAACACCTCAACGCTCATGGATTAACCGATAGCCCTTTCGTTCGCTCTTGCACTTCATCGCGGGTTGATGCGTGCTCTAGATCTTCAGGCCTACCGTAGGAAAAGAAGTGCTCCAAAGGCACTTCAACAAAGACAGCCTTGGCTTTGACAGCAATGGGTCCGTCAGGAGCATTGAGTCTGCCCACCGCTTCGGTGAAAATCTTGCGCCCATCCACTCCGACACATTCAGCCGCAATGAATACACGTGACCCTACGGGTACTGGACGACGGAAATCAGTTTGCAACTGCACAGTCACCGCGGACTTACGCAAGAGCCAATTAATGGCACTCAAGGTTTCGTCAATTGCTGTCGTCAACATTCCACCGTGCGCCAGCCCAGGCGCGCCTTGATGATCAACGCCTACCTCAAACTCCGCCGTCACTGTTAATCCTTCACCGGCGGTGATCTGCATATGCAGGCCCGTTGGATGATCAACCCCACAGCCAAAACACAGGTGATAGTGCGAGACCACAGGTTCACCTGGAGCTGGGGCGTCCGCATGGCGCTCGCCAGGTGTCAACGGTTGGTCACTCACGTTTTTGACCCTACCTGCCCTCGGCCGGTTATGGGTGAGAGGCTGACCGAGTGAAAAGCTTTCGGGAGCGCCTGTGGGCTCCGTGGTGGATCTGGATGGTGGGCGCAGTTTTTGCCCTCTCTCTGGGAGTGGCCTACGCCGTCCCCTTCCAAGCGCGGATCGGCTGGATCGTAGGAACCATCACCGGCGTCTTGGTGGTCATTGGGCTGGTTCGCTCTTCGCCGGTCATCGAGGTACGCGATGGCTTCCTCTATGCCGGCCGCGCCCACATTGACATCGATTTCCTTGAGACCCTGACTCCCCTGGACCGCAATGCCAGTCTGGAGTTACGCGGGCCAGGGGCCAACCCCCTCGCGTGGATGCTCTTGCGCAGCTGGATTCCCACAGCAGTACGCGTTGACCTAAACGACCCCGACGATCCCACGCCCTATTGGTTTATTTCCACGCGAAAGCCTGTCGAATTGGTCCGAGCCCTTCAGGGCTGACCGGCTCTGGTGGCCATAAGGCAAGATGGAGTCATGGCCGACAAGATGGACGACTCTGATGCATTTGAAAAAATGCTCGTGCTCGGACTGGGTTTACTAGCCGCTTCCGTTGCACGCAAGGCGGCCTCAGCCGTATGGACTGCGTCAACCGGGCGCACACCCCCAAGCGTTGAAGACGACCGAGGAACAGCAACTGTGGTCTTGCTCTGGGGAGCTGCGGTAGGTGCAGCCGTCGGCGCTGCACGTTTGATCGCTCAACGCCAAGCTCGATCCATCGCCCGCAAGCGCCGGGGCTAAAACGGCGAGTTAGACCTGATCCTCATCCAACTTGACGACTTTCACGTTCAGTCCACTCAATTGGGTGCGACGCAATTCAGCGCGAACTTGATCCCCTAATTCCATGCTGGACTTGTGATTCTCGATAGCGCCAACCACTCCAGCACCTAGTCGCAAACCTTTGCCACCCAAAGCTTTGCCCGTGACCGAGGCTGCAGCCCTTCGCGTCGTTGGGCGTCGCGCAATCTCAGTAACAGTTTGAAAGATTCCACCCGTGTCTGTGACATCGAGTCCGCGATACGAAGCCCACAACTTCAAGGCTGTTGTTCCTCGCTGCGTCGCATTACCTTCGAGCGGTTGGTCGTAGATCTCGTGCAGTTCGCCGATCATCTTCAATTCGATCGCGGCAACCACCAAGGTTTCCGTCGCGACTCGAAGAGGAATCGACAAAATCAACCCAGGGCCAGTCCGCGAGGTGATCACTAAGAATCCACCTATGGAACCTGCAACGGCTGTGGCATTGGCCGCATTCTTGACG
>CALQPL010000092.1 GCA_943332445.1 Bifidobacterium breve | reverse complement strand
CTTGGGTATATCAGGGGATCTGGTGACCAAATGTAATCCCAAAAGGCACGCTGAGACCTGTGCTTCATGAGATTGCCTGGTCCAGGCGTCATTGAACTGGAGTCGCCTAGGCTTTATGGTGTCTTTATGGCAAGTTCAGACCGTAAAGGCAAGCGTTTGACAGCAGCTGTGGTGTGGTTGCCGATGGAGCATTACGCCCAGACCTGGCAGCTGGTTTGGAACTACAACGACACTGACCCGGATGGCCAATTGATCATCACAGGAACGATGTCGCCAACGGTGCGCCCGGTAGGGGATTTCAAGACCACCAAGAAGGCCTCGCGCGATGCGGGTTGGTATGTCAGCGTCCGTTGGGAATACATCAAGAATGGTTGGGTTCCTGTTGGTCTAGGCATCGAATCCAATCAAGGCGAACGCATCGGCGCAGAGCACTTGCGCACGATCCGCACCGGTGAAGTGATCGAAGCGTCGATTTGGCCATTACGTGCGCTGAAGGCGCTCCAGGTTGTCGGCGGTGACATCGACGTGAGGTCGCTGGAAAATTGGGCATTGCCTGAACAGCATCTGGGCCGCAAACGCTCCTATGACGATGATCATTGGCGACACGTGGCCGAGGTAGTCAAGCGCGAGCAGTTCAGCGGCAACACTAAGTGGGTACAGGCGGTCCAGGAACAAGTTCCCGATGCTGATGGAAATCGGCCAACAACGGCGCAGGCGACACGATGGGTCCAGCGGGCTCGTGAAATGGGGTTGCTATGACTGACGATGCGAAGGCAACCGCGCATGCCCACCAGCCCACGCCACGATGGCGGCAAGTCAGTGGGATTACGCACCTGTGGGTCAGTCTGGTCTTCGGAATCCTCGTAGGGGCTGTGGCACAGGTGGTCGATGCCCAGTTGCCGGCTTTGCTCATCGGTTGGCTCGGGACGACAGCCCTGTTCGTCGGATGGATTTGGGTATCAATTTGGTCGTTAGACGCACAGTCCACATCCGAACTCGCGCAGCGAGAAGACCCTGGGCGCTTGGTCATCCGAGATGTGGCTTTGGTTATCGTCACCAGTGGATCACTACTCACGGTGGTGTTTGTCATCTTTAGAGCACGTGAGTCCGGCTTAGCTTTGACGTTGTGTGCCGTGGCAGCTGTCACTTCATCATGGGCTGTTCTCCACACCATCATGGCCACTCGTTATGCACGCTTGTTTTATGCACAGCCCAAGGGCGGTATCGATTTCAATCACAGCGATGACCCAACCTTTCGCGATTTTGCGTATTTGGCATTCACGGTAGGAATGACTTTTCAGGTTTCGGACACCGCAATTTCGAATTCACGCATTCGAACGGCCTTGCTTGGGCATGCACTTATTTCCTTTGTTTATGCCACATTCATCGTCGCCGTGACCGTTAACCTTGTTGCAGGCTTAAGCCTTTAGACCCCAATGGGGCTTTTGTCCTCGGCATAGGTCCTGCTTAACTCTGCTGAGTATCTATTGCGTTGCCCAGCGGCTAGGTTGAAAAGGTCGGCCCTGTCGCGCATCCCCCGTAGTGATGGGGTCGGCACCCTTTCATCACCTAAGATCGCCGAAGGAAATATCGCTTTCGGTGAGGTGGGGCACGTGCGAACCAACGGATCAGCATTGATTCGGGCCACGGAGTTGGCCCAACTAGTGGCCGAGGGTCACCAGCCGGTCATCTTGGATGTGCGCTGGAGTCTGGCTGGCGCCGAGCGCGCGGCCTTTGAGCTTGGCCATATTCCCGGCGCAGTGTTTTGCGACTTGGATCAGGATTTGTCAGACCATGAGCGTTCAGCCGAAGAGGCGGGCCGACACCCATTGCCGACCGCTGAAAAGTTCACCGCTTCTATGCAGGCGCTTGGGGTTTCATCTGATTCCCTGGTGGTGGTCTATGACGAACGCGATTCGATTTCCGCAGCTCGTGCCTGGTGGTGCCTGACCTACTTCGGCCACACCAATGTTCGCGTCCTCGATGGTGGATTTTCAAGTTGGGTCAATGAAGGTCATGCGGTTACCACGCAGGTCAACGAGGTCGTGACTTCTGGAGCACCCTTTATTGCGGTGACTGGACACATGCCCACTGTCACTATTGATGAGGTGGCGTCCGGCGACGGCATCGTTTTGGTTGATGTGCGGGCAGCTGAGCGATTTCGTGGAGACTTTGAACCCGTCGATCCGGTCCCTGGTCACATTCCGGGCGCCATCAACTCACCCACCTTGGACTTGGTCGAGGCAGATGGTCGCTTCCTACGCGTAGACGCTCTCCTAGCCCGCTTTGACGCAGCAGGGGTGTTGGGGGATAGCGATTTGCCTGTGGTGGCCTACTGCGGGTCTGGCGTCACGGCCGCCCACACAGTCTTAGCCCTTCACCTGGTGGGTAAAAGTGCTGCTCTGTTCCCGGGCTCGTACTCACAATGGTGTCGCGATTTGGACCGACCGGTGGCGCGTGGCGGAGTCTAGAAAGTACGTTCACCTCACATAATCAAATCACCATTGATCACTGCTTGGAGGCAATACGTGAGCACGGTTGTTGTTACGGGAAGCACTAAGGGTGTTGGCTTTGCTCTAGCGAACGAATTCGCCAGTCGCGGATGGTCAGTGGTGATTTCGGGACGCACCATGCCTGCCATTGACGATGCGCTGAACCGTATCCGTGAACGCACGCCCAATGCGCAGGTCACTGGGGCAATCGTTGACGTCAGTTCTTTTGCCTCGGTGCAGGCACTCTGGGCAACTGCGGTTGCGCAGTTCGGTCCGGTAGATCTGTGGATCAACAACGCCGGCCTTGCCGTCTCGACGAAGAAGATCATTGAAAACGATCCAACCGAGATCCAAGCCATGGTGACGACCAACGTCTTGGGAACGATGTTTGGTGCGCAGATTGCTGCCAATGGAATGTTGGCCCAATCTAAGGGCGGGCGCATCATCAATATTTTGGGCGGCGGTAGCGATGGCAACTTCCGTGAAGGCCAGGCGATCTACGGCGCCACCAAGCGCGGTCTGGGCCTGTTCACGGCTGCCTTGATTAAGGAACTCAAAGGGACCAACGTCACCGTGGGTTCGGTGCGCCCTGGAATCTTGATCACCGAGGGGTTTGTCCGAGAAGCTCACGAGATGGGTCCGGAGCGCTACGCCAAGCAACGTAAGGCGATCAACATCTTGGGCGATCGTCCGCAGGACGTCATTCCGTGGATTGTTGACAATATTGAAAAGACGGCGGGCAAGCACGGTGCAGAGATTTCGTGGTTAACAACGCCGAAGATCATTGGGCGTTTCTCAAAGGCAGGCTTTAGTAAGCGTGACATCCTGACCGAATACGGAATTTAGGGTTCACCACTAAGGAATTGCATTTATGCGCAAGGTCGTTCTTGGCTTAATCGGCGGGCTGTTGATTCTGTCCGGAGCTATTGCCATGTTCTTTGGTGCGCTGCTGGTGGGTGTCTTCGGTGGCGATGGTCGCATTGATACCGATCCAGTGCGGATCAACTCGACGGCGACTGCGCTCTCATCCGACATTGCCAGGATTGATGCGGGCCTACCTAGCGGTTTTAATTTTGCCGAGGTCTATATCTCGGCCACCAGCGTCAGTGGCAAGGATGTCTTCGTAGGTGTTGGCCCGGCTCGCGACGTGCTGTCCTATCTGTCCGGGGTTCCCTATGACGTCGTCACTGATGTCAGCGGCCGCCCTGGCGATGAGGACTCCATCAATTTGCGCCGGGTTAGGGGAGAGGGAACACCACCTGCTCCTAGCGCCGAAGCCTTCTGGGTGGAACAAAGCTCGGGGTCTGGGCGTCAAGACATTTCGTGGCCCATCAAGTCGGGTAAGTACCTTTTCGTGGTGATGAATGCTGATGGTTCGCCCAACGTAGATGTTCAAGCCACTGTGGGAATTTCTGCGCCATGGTTGTTCTCCGCAGGACTGGGCGCAGTCATCGCTGGTTTGGTATTGATCATTTTGGGTGCAGTGAGTTTGTTCTTTGGATTCCGCAAGGGAAGGAACCGACCAGAACTGGTCTATGCGACACCGGGTTCTTTTGTTGCCAACGATGAAACGGCTGTGGATCGGCCGTCCTATGTGGCAAACCCCCCTGTGACACCAGGAGAGGCAGCCACCGAGCCAGCGCAGTCACCCCCTCGCGAGGCCGACGAAAGCGCCCCCTGACGTGGCGGATTCGACTCAGGCTCCCACGCCTTCTGGTGTGCTCACTGTGCCTAATGCGTTGTCCATGCTTCGCCTTGTGTTACTTCCACTGTTTGTCTGGTTGGTCGTCTTTAACGATGCGCCGGGCTGGGGTGTGGTGGTGTTGGTCGTTGCTGGGATCAGCGACTTCCTCGACGGCTTCCTGGCCAGGCGCTGGAATCAGGTCAGTGCGTTCGGCACGTTCCTTGACCCTTTGGCCGACCGCGTCACGTCGGTGGTGGTGCCTGTTGTCCTTGCAGTCGTCCAGATCATTCCGTGGTGGCTTGTAGTCGCGCTCCTGGCTCGCGACCTGGTGGTGTTCCTAGCGTTGGCGCAATTGCGCCGCACTGGTCAACTGGGGCTGCCAGTGACCTTCGTTGGCAAGGCCGCAACATTTGCACTTCTGATGGGTTTTCCGTTCTTGTTATTGGGAGGCGAACCCGGCGGCGCTACGCAGTGGTCCACCGTCCTTGGCTGGTTGCTCACTGTTATCGGTTTGGGTCTTTATTGGTGGTCCGCAGTGGTCTACCTTGGACAAGTGCGTTCCCTGACAAGAAGTAAGCCATGAGTTCGACTCTTTCCACTGACCCGTCCTTGGGGTTGTTGCGCTCCTTAACCGAGAACGCGCTTGATCCCGACTATGAACTCCACGCACATTCCCAGCGCACGCGTGAGCAGGTTGCCAAAGAGAACTCACCTCGCGGTCGGCTGCTCGCAGCGGCCGTACTAGTTGTTGCCGCCGCGTTGGTGGTGGGCGGAGCGATGGGACTCGAACGGGTCAATTCGGGTGTGCGAAGTCAGGCGGAACAACTGCGAACGAAAGCACAGTTGGGGTTGGTGGCAACCGACGACAAGAGCGCACAGGTGCAGGAACTGCGCTCGAGTATTCAAAGCCTGAGCCGCACCAAATCGCTCGCCGCGCCCCAATCCGCCTCCGTGGCATCAGCAGTAGGGGTGGCCCCCCTTGAAGGGGCAGGGCTTGCGGTCACTCTCAGTGATGCAACGCCGACCAGCGGTCGCAGCGCCGCTGATACTCAGTTGGGGCAGGTGCTCGATGCTGACGTCCAGGGCGTGGTTAATGCCTTGTGGGCAGCTGGGGCGCAAGGCATTGCGGTCAACGGCCAGCGGATTACCTCCCTTAGCGCCATTCGCTCCGCGGGCGATGCGATTTTGGTGAACTATCGACCACTCAATCCGCCGTATG
>CALQPL010000091.1 GCA_943332445.1 Bifidobacterium breve | reverse complement strand
TACTTCAATGATGACGATCCTTATTGGTTGCCTTTTCGCCGCTGGAGTTGCGCTGACGGCGCAGTCCCTCCTCGAGCGGCGCAGACCCTCACTTGCGCATCAAGTGTTGGCCTACGTTCAGCCCTCGGTCAGTCGTACTCGTTTGCTGGTTGCACCTGGTCACCAGTCCCGCCGGATCCGAGAGATGGCAGCTGACGTCCTCTCGCGTCTACTTGGGGATCCCAACGGACTTGACGAACGGTTGCGCAGGGCTGGATCTGCTGAATCGTCGGCGCAGTTTCGCCTCCATCAAGTCGTGTGGGGCCTGGGTGGCTCAGTAGCAGGAGCGGTGTGCGCTGTAGTGCTGGGAATGTTCAAGGATGCGGTTCGACCAAGCACGGTCTTGGTGCTGGCTGCCGTCGGTTTGGCGGTTGGCGTGCTCGCCAGGGAGCGCAGTCTTGATCAAGCCGTTCGACAACGTGAGGCATTGATGGTTGCGGAGTTCCCCGCGATTGCGGAAATGCTCGCGCTGTCAGTGGCGGCCGGCGAAGGCGTGGCAGGTGCGCTGGCGCGAGTGGTGGGGTGCAGTTCAGGTCCTTTAGCCCATGAACTCAATGAAGTACTCGTCAAATCGACACTGGGTGATGGACTTATTCATGCCTTGCGCGACTGTGGATCCACCACCAAGGTCAGGCCTGTTGCTCGCTTCATTGACGCGATGGTTATTGCTATGGAGCGCGGGACCCCGATGGCCGACGTCATGCGTGCGCAGGCCAGTGATGTCCGGGACTTGGGTCGCCGGGAATTGATGGAGTCAGCTGGACGCAAGGAGATCGCGATGATGGTTCCCGTCGTGTTCCTTGTCCTTCCGATCACTGTGGTGTTCGCGCTGTTTCCAGGATTTTTTGGATTGTCGATCAATGGGTAAGTCAACAAATCCGAGGTAGCACCAGCTATTACGGGGAAACGGGAGGATGACATGTTCAATCGATGGGTTAACCGCGTACTCGCGGCGATGGAGTCAGACAGGGGCGATGTTCCTGGTTGGGTCCTCATCACAGTGATGACGGCCGGCTTGGTAACGGCGTTATGGAGCGTGGCTGATGGTCAACTCAAGTCCATCTTTACGAGCGCACTTCGTAGCGTGACGGGTCCGTGAACCTGTTCTCACACCTGCACGAAGACGAGGGTTCGGCCGTTGTGGATTTCGTTCTGATCGCGTCCGTGCTCGTCATGCTTGTCTTAGGCATCATGCAGGTGTGTTTTGCCGTGCACGTGCGCAACACCCTTGCGTCTGCTGCAGCCGAAGGCGCTCGCTATGCGGCCAGCGCTGACCGCAGCACGAACGATGCGCTGGGGCGCACACGCTTGAGTATTTCCCAGGCCGTGGGTTCACGGTTTGCTCGCGACATCTCTGTCAGAAATCACGTCATTGGTGGATTGGATTTCGCTGAAGTCACTGTGCGCGCGGCTATCCCACTCGTGGGGACATTGGGAGGTCCAGCGACTACGACGGTTCGCGGTCACGCTTTGCTGGAGGTGCAACCGTGAATGCACCTGATGATCGAGGAAGTGCCCTCGTTGAATTTAGTTATCTGTCGTTATTGCTTTTGGTTCCGATGATTTATGCCATGAGTGCCGCCTTTGTGGTGCAAAAGTCTGCTTTCGCGCTGACCGCAGCTTCGCGTGAAGCGGGACGGGTCTTTGTTCAAGCAAATTCGGGGGCCCAGGCGGTGAGCAACGCCCGATTAGCGTCGGGAGTGGTGTTACGAGACCAAGGGGTAAATCCCGCACGAGTCCGGACGCGATTTACCTGTGCAGCGAAACCGTGCCTCTCTCCAGGTGCACGAGTGGACGTGACCTTGTCAACCAGCGTGCCCATCCCCTTTGTCCCGGCCTTCATGAAGGGACTCAGTTCGATTCCCATGAGTGCCAAACAAAGCGTGGTGGTCGATGTTTACCGGCAGGAACGGCCATGAGGGTGAATCAACGACCTAGCGAGGATGGCCAAGTGTTGATCTTGACCCTGGGCTTCACCGTATTGATCTGTCTTTTATTCAGCGTGGTGGTAGATGTTTCGCATCTGTATATGGCTCGACGATCACTGGTTGCTTCGGCTGATGCGGCAAGTCTGGCCGCAGCCCAAGGAATCAATGCCCCCGCTGTTTATGCAGGGAAAGCAACCACGACCGTTCCGCTGTCGCGAACTGCTGCGAACAAGCGACTCACGGCATATGTGAAATCAGCCGGATTGTCAGCCAAGTTCTACCGATTCCGGGTTGACTCCATGCGCACGAACGGCCGATGGGTCAATGTCACGCTCTCAGCACGCGTACGGCTACCAATCTTTAACGCGATCACTGGACGTGCTGGTTCTCTTGGGATAAGAGCGTCAGCGCGGGCTCGCAGTGTGGTGAATTAGAACGACGGTGACTCGCGTACCCTGTGACCTATGGCATCGATGGAACCGGCTGAGGATCTAGCTCGCCTTGATTCCACGTTGACCAGCGTGGAGAAGGTGCTCAACATCCCCAAGATGCGTCTTGAGGCTGAAGAGCTTGAGGCGCAAGCGGCCGCTCCTGACTTATGGGATGACCAAGCCAACGCGCAGGCCGTAACTAGTCGGTTGTCGTTTGTGCAAAGCGAGATTCGCAAAGTCAGTGAACTGCGCCAGCGCCTCGATGACGCCAAAGTGTTGTTGGAGTTGGGCGAAGACGAAAGCGATGCAGCTATTCATGCTGAAGTCGTGACTGAAGTCCAGGCGCTGGAAAAGCTGGTCGGCGAGATTGAAGTGCGTACTTTGCTCAATGGCGACTATGACCCGCGTGAAGCACTGGTCACCATTCGTTCCGAAGCCGGTGGGGTGGACGCGGCCGACTGGGCGCAGATGTTGATGCGGATGTATTTGCGTTGGGCTGAGCGACATGGCCACACCACGGAGATCTATGACATCTCCTATGCCGAAGAAGCGGGCATTAAGTCGGCGACTTTTGCGGTCAAGGCCCCGTATGCGTATGGCACCTTGAGCGTTGAACAAGGCACGCATCGCCTCGTGCGTATTTCGCCTTTTGATAACCAGTCACGTCGGCAGACCTCATTTGCGGCTGTGGAGGTCCTGCCGGTCACGGCACAAACCGACCACGTGGACATTCCAGAGAACGAAATTCGCGTGGATGTGTTCCGCTCGAGCGGTCCTGGTGGCCAGAGTGTGAACACGACTGACTCAGCGGTTCGCCTCACGCACATTCCCACCGGAATTGTGGTGTCGTGCCAAAACGAGAAGTCACAGATTCAAAACCGAGCGGCCGCTTTGCGCGTCTTGGAATCACGCTTGTTGGAGCGTCGTCGCCAAGAAGAGCGCGCCGAGATGGACGCGCTCAAGGGCGACACCACCGGCTCATGGGGCAACCAAATGCGCTCGTACGTCTTGCAGCCGTATCAAATGGTCAAGGATTTGCGCACTGAATTTGAGACCGGCAATGTCAGTTCTGTCCTTGATGGCGACATTGACGAGTTCATTGAGGCCGGGATTCGCTGGCGCCGGCAGTCTGAGGCCTAACCCAGCCCCCAGGGCAGGGAATACGCAGGCGTACGGCACAGTTGTTATCTCTAGAGCAGGTCAACAGCCGCTCTATGAGCCATCACGATCTGGAGTCCTAAGTGCAACTGCCACCGTTGGTCGAGCCAGCAGCCGAACTCACCGTTGACGAGGTCCGTCGCTACAGCCGTCACATCATCATTCCCGAAGTCGGAATGGATGGACAAAAGCGCCTGAAGAACGCGCGCGTGCTGTGTGTGGGTGCAGGTGGCCTGGGTTCGCCGGCGTTGATGTATTTAGCCGCAGCTGGCGTGGGCACCTTGGGCATCGTTGAGTTCGACGAGGTTGATGAATCAAACTTGCAGCGCCAGATCATTCACCGCCAAAGCGACATCGGCCGCCCGAAGGCCGAATCGGCTCGCGACACGGTCAATGAAATCAACCCGTACGTCAACGTTGTGGTCCACAACGAGCGCTTGGACAACTCCAACGTTTTGGAAATCTTCGCCCAATACGACCTGATCGTGGACGGCACCGACAACTTCGCTACCCGTTACATGGTCAACGATGCAGCCGTGTTGCTGCACAAGCCGTACGTATGGGGTTCGATTTATCGCTTTGAGGGCCAGGCTTCGGTGTTTTGGGAAGACCATGGTCCGCAGTATCGCGACTTGTATCCCGAGCCACCGCCCCCCGGCATGGTTCCTTCGTGCGCTGAAGGTGGCGTGCTCGGTGTCTTGTGTGCATCAATTGGTTCGATCATGGGCACCGAAGCCATCAAGCTCATTACTGGAATGGGTGAAACCCTGCTGGGCCGCTTGATGATTTATGACGCCCTGGAAATGAGCTACCGCACGGTCAAGATCCGCAAGGACCCCAATGGCGAGCCCATTACCGAACTCATTGACTACGACTACTTCTGTGGCACGGTCAGCGAGGAAGCCACTGAGGCGGTCAAGGACTCAACCATTAGCGTCAAGCAGCTTAAGGACATGCTCGATGCCCGTGAGCGTGGCGAAACTGACTTTGAACTCATTGACGTGCGCGAGCCCAACGAGTGGGACATCGTTCACATTGACGGTGCGACGTTGATTCCTAAGGGCGAGTTCCTCAACGGAAATGCGTTGGCTGGATTACCCACGGATAAGCCCATCGTCTTGCACTGCAAGGTCGGCGGTCGCTCGGCTGAGGTACTGGCCGTAGTCAAGGGCGCAGGTTTTGCTGATGCTGTTCACGTCGGTGGTGGCGTGGTGGCATGGGTCAGCCAGATTGAACCTGACAAGCCTTCGTACTAAGGACTAGTCCTTCTTGGGCTTCTTGCCCAATCCATCGTCGACGAAGCCACACGTCTTGTGGGTGTTGTCGCAAAACGGCTTGACGTTGCTGTGGCCGCAGCGGCACAAGAAGAACTTGTCGCCTTCGCGAATGAGCGAACCATCCGAGGCAATGATTTCAGTGGTGCCTTCGACCTGGTACCAGCCATTTTCAGTCACGGTGATCTTGACGGGGGACTGTTCGCTCATAGCTCCTACTTCGTATGTGGACCGTTCAGAAGATCACATTGTTGCCTAGTGAGAGCAAAGACGCACTTATTCGCGCCATTAGCCAAGCAGTAGGCCGCGCTTGCTCAACCATTGCGAGGACGCCCAGCCGATGGGAACGGGAATCCAGAACGTGACCACGCGGTAGAGCAGGACGGCCGAGACTGCCGTTGCTGCGTCCACTCCAGCTGCGGTTAGAGATGCGGTCAAGGCCACTTCGACGGCACCCAAACCACCGGGTGTGGGGACCACCGAAGCAACGGCGCTACCCACGAGAAAGACCAGGGCCAGAGCAGGAATAGAGGCATCGTTGCCATAGGCGCGGACGCAGGCGACCAAGGTGAAGATGTA
>CALQPL010000090.1 GCA_943332445.1 Bifidobacterium breve | reverse complement strand
GCCACCACCATGATCCTGGTGACCAACACCGTTTCGGTGCACCAATGGCGACGCGAACTCCTCAAGCGCACCACCTTGACCGAAGATGAAATCGGTGAGTACTCCGGTGCAAAGAAGGAAATCAAGCCGGTCACGATTGCCACTTATCAAGTCCTGACCACTCGCAAAAAGGGTGTGTACGCACACCTTGATCTCTTTGATGAGCACGACTGGGGCCTGATCATGTACGACGAGGTCCACTTGCTGCCCGCGCCCATCTTCCGTTTCACCGCCGACATCCAGTCCAAGCGTCGTCTGGGTTTGACCGCCACGCTCGTGCGTGAAGACGGTCGCGAAGGCGATGTCTTTTCTCTCATCGGCCCCAAGCGTTATGACGCACCCTGGAAGGACATCGAAGCTCAGGGGTACATCGCACCGGCTGACTGCGTGGAAGTGCGCGTGACCTTGCCCGAACACGAGCGCATCGTCTATGCAACCGCCGAGCGCGAGGAGCGTTACCGTCTTGCGGCGACGACCAAGATGAAGGAAAAGATCGTTCAAGCCTTGGTCGAAGAGCACGCCAACGACCACATCTTGGTGATTGGGCAATACCTCGACCAGCTCGACAGCTTGAGCGAGTCGCTGGGTGCCCCGCTCATTAACGGTTCGACTCCCGTCAAAGAGCGCGAGCGCCTGTATGAAGCCTTCCGCACCGGTGAAGTGCCCTGCCTAGTCGTGTCAAAGGTCGCGAACTTCTCCATTGACCTACCCGAAGCCAATGTGGCGATTCAGGTTTCCGGTTCCTTTGGCTCGCGCCAAGAAGAAGCCCAGCGGCTAGGACGAATCCTGCGTCCGAAGTCTGATGGTCGCGGGGCGCGCTTCTACACCGTCGTATCTCGCGACACCGTTGATGCTGAATTCGCTGCACACCGCCAGAGATTTCTTGCCGAACAGGGATACGCCTACCGCATTATTGACGCCGATGATGTGTTGAGTCCGAAAGCTGAATGACCACTGATGAAAGCCACCGCCGCCGATGAGAAGTTGTCGCACCCGATTCTCAAGTGGGCGAATCAAACCCACAATGTCGAGTTAACCCTCTACGGCTCGATCACTTTGGTTGCCGTCATCATCGCGGTTCGGATCGAACGTGACGCGGAAACCCCGCTTGGACTCATGGTGGCGATCTGGGCCACTGCCCTAGGGCTTTCGATTGCACATGTGTTTGCCGTTGCCATGTCTCGGCGCATTGCCTCTCCTGTTCCGATTGCGTTAATGACCTACATCCGCACGTTCAATCGGTCATTGCCGCTACTCATAGCCGGAATTGTTGCTACAGCTGGTGCACTTTTGGGTACAGCAATCAATCCAACCGTGACCCTTGCGGCTCGAGGAGCCGACTTTGCCTTGAGCGCGCTGTGTTTTTCAGTAGCCTGGCTTGGGGCCACCGCCCATGGACTGCCCACACGTCGCAAACTGGTCTTTGCCTCAATCATCGTGCTTGTTTTGGCAGTTGTTACCCAAATAAAGGTTCTTATCGGGATCTAGTTTTGACCACGTAACAAACCAAAAGAGAAATTGCGTGCGCCTTGAACATCGCGAAGTGCTCCCCACAGCAATCCCATGTTTTCCACCAGAGCTGCCTTGCTGAGATCGCCGATGTCATGGGCATCAAATCCCATAGTGGCGGCCAACGCGAGGACTCTCCCCTTCGCTTCTGCATCGTTGCCGCACACCGGCATGAAGGGTGCAACCCCGGCAAACTGTGGGCGATCCATGTGTTCATAACCGATGACGTTGAAGCACTTGACCACGTGTGCTTGCGGAATCAGGGACTGAACAAATTCACCACCGCTGGAAAAGTCCGCAGTGCTAAAACCAGCCGGCCATGCACGGCCAAAGGGGTTGGTCGCATCAATCACCAGCTGTCCCTGGGCAACTCCTAGCTGCGGAACAATCTCGCCAGTAGCCACAAACGGAGTAGCAAGGATGACCGCGTCGCATCCTTGCGCACTACCCGCGAGAGCTACCTCGTTATCGGCCTCGGGCGCCCGACGAGCCAAGCGCACCTGATGACCAAGCGTCGTTAACGCAGACTCCAGCGAACGACCAACCTGGCCTGCACCGACGATGGTGAATTCCACTTCAGCTCCTAGCGGTTGATTCCAACAGTGATGTTCACCGTGGTGACTAACTACGAGTCTTGCGGGCGCGCAGCCCCGAGGCAATCAATCGCGTCATTAGTTCGTGCGATGACACCAACTGGGCACCAGCGGCGACGAGATCATCCAATTTCGATTCAGGAAAGTCATAGTGATCGCGATCAAAACCACGTTCGGGGATTCCCAGACCTTGAGCAAAGGCATGCAACTCATCTAACGACTCATCACTGACCAGGTGACCCCACAACATTCCGTGGGCGGGCCACTTCGGTGGATCAACCAGGATGGTCATGCTCGATTGTCTCGTTTCGCCGATGTCAGGGCAAAAGTTAAGGGACCAACCACGCGGGCTGATCCCTTAACCACAAACTAGGAGTGGACTAGAAGCCCATGCCACCCATCTCGTCGCCACCAGGTGCAGCAGCGCCGGCCTTTTCAGGCTTGTCGGCAACCACACACTCGGTGGTGAGGAACAACGAAGCAATTGATGCCGCGTTCAGCAGAGCAGAGCGAGTGACCTTGGCTGGGTCAATGATGCCCGCCTTGATCATGTCGACGTACTCGCCGGTTGAGGCGTCCAAGCCCTGACCTGCAGGCAAGTTACGCACGCGCTCAACAACAACGCCGCCTTCGAGGCCAGCGTTGATGGCGATCTGCTTCAGCGGAGCTTCAACAGCGATCTCCACGATGCGAGCACCAGTGGCTTCTTCACCGGTCAAGTTCAAGCTGGCGAAAGCAATCTTGGACGCCTGCAGGAGAGCAACTCCACCACCGGCGACGATGCCTTCTTCAACAGCGGCCTTGGCGTTGCGCACTGCATCTTCAATGCGGTGCTTGCGCTCCTTGAGCTCAACCTCGGTTGCGGCTCCTGCCTTGATGACTGCAACACCGCCAGCCAACTTGGCCAAACGCTCTTGCAGCTTCTCGCGGTCGTAGTCGCTGTCGCTCTTCTCAATCTCTGCACGAATCTGGTTCACGCGACCAGCGATTTGCTCGGCGTCGCCCGAACCTTCAACGATGGTGGTCTCGTCCTTGGTCACGACGACCTTGCGAGCGTGACCCAACAGGTCCAACTCGGTGGTGTCGAGCTTGAGGCCGACTTCTTCAGAAATGACCTGACCGCCGGTCAGGATCGCGATGTCTTGCAACATGGCCTTGCGACGGTCGCCAAAGCCAGGAGCCTTAACGGAGACCGAGCGGAAGGTGCCACGGATCTTGTTGACGACCAGGGTGGCCAAAGCCTCGCCCTCCACGTCCTCAGCCAAGATGACCAGCGGCTTGCCGGACTGCATGACCTTTTCCAAAATCGGCAAGATGTCCTTCACCGCGCTGATCTTTTGGTTCGCGATCAAGATGTAAGCATCTTCGAGCACGGCTTCCATGCGCTCAGCGTCGGTGACGAAGTAAGGGGAGATGTAACCCTTGTCAAAGCGCATTCCCTCGGTGAGCTCGAGCTCAAGACCAAAGGTGTTGCTCTCTTCAACAGTGATGACGCCTTCCTTGCCGACCTTGTCCATGGCTTCAGCGATCATTTCGCCGATCTGGGGGTCCGCAGCCGAGATGCTCGCAGTGGAAGCAATCTCTTCCTTGGTCTCGACGTCCTTGGCCATGTTCAACAACTCAGCGCTGACAGCGGCAACAGCCTTGTCGATTCCACGCTTGAGGGCCATCGGGTTCGTACCCGCAGCCACGTTACGCAAACCTTCGCGCACCAAGGCCTGAGCCAAAACGGTCGCGGTCGTGGTTCCGTCACCGGCAACGTCGTCGGTCTTCTTGGCAACTTCCTTGACCAGTTCGGCACCGATCTTCTCGAAGGGATCTTCGAGTTCGATTTCCTTGGCGATGGAGACACCATCGTTGGTGATCGTGGGGGCGCCCCACTTCTTTTCCAACACAACGTTGCGACCACGTGGGCCCAGGGTGACCTTGACTGCGTCAGCGAGCTGGTTCATGCCACGCTCAAGACCGCGGCGGGCCTCTTCGTCAAAGGCAATAATCTTGGACATACGACGGGTGGTCCTTCCGAGAATTCAACGGATGAGACCGGGGCCAACTCGGCGCCGGCTAGCACTCACAGGGTTCGAGTGCTACCCCAAGTTTGGCACTCCCCACGCTCGAGTGCAAACTCGGGTCCCCCAGCGCCTGGGGACCGTGAAATCCCCTATGAACTGGCTTAGCCACCCGCCACAGCAGGGATAACCGAGACCGTGGATCCGGCCTTGACCGGCGTATTCAAGCCATCGGTGAAGCGCACGTCCTCGTCGCCCACGTAGATGTTGACGAAGCGACGCAGGGCGCCGTTGTCATCGAGCACTCGAGCAGCGATGCCTGTGTGGTCGGCTTCCAGAGCGGCCAGGACGTCGGCCAGGGTGGCGCCATCGGCCACCTCAACGCTGACCTCGGCAGAGCCGTCGGTGTAGGTGCGCAAAATCGTGGGAACACGAACCGTGACGCTCATGACAGACCTGCTTCCTTCACTGCTGCTCGGAATTGCTCTAACGATGCCGGAATTGTTGCAGTAGGTCCAACCACCCCAGAAACCGCATCCAGGGTCTTCAAGCCATCGCCAGTATTGAGCACCACGGTATCCGCGTTGGGGTCAATCAGGCCCTTGGCCAGCAACTTCTGCAATGACGCAATCGTCACGCCACCAGCGGTTTCACCAAAGATGCCTTCGGTTTCGGCCAAGAGGCGAATGCCCGCAACCACTTCGTCATCCGTGACATCTTCAATGGCGCCGCCGGTGCGGTTAGCGACATCAATGGCATACGGGCCGTCAGCTGGATTACCAATAGCCAAAGACTTGGCGATCGTGTTCGGCTTTTGCGGCTTGACCACATCAACGCCGGCCTTCCATGCGGTGGCCACTGGGGAACATCCCGTGGCTTGAGCGCCAAAGATCTTGTACGGCGATGCTTCGACGACACCGAGCTTGATGAATTCGGTGAAAGCTTTGTCGATCTTGGTCATCAGCGAGCCCGACGCGATCGGAACGACGACTTGAGCCGGCAATCTCCAGCCCAACTGCTCGGCCACTTCATAGCCCAAGGTCTTTGAACCCTCTGCGTAGTACGGGCGCAAGTTCACATTGACGAATCCCCACTCGTCGTCGCTAGCCACCTCAGAACACACGCGGTTGACGTCGTCGTAGTTGCCTTCGATTTCGATCAACGTTCCGCCATAGACAGCAGTGGTCACCGTCTTACCGGCTTCGAGGTCGTGCGGAATCACCACGCAGGACTTCAACCCAGCGCGCGCCGCCGCCGCAGCAACGGCAT
>CALQPL010000089.1 GCA_943332445.1 Bifidobacterium breve | reverse complement strand
TCGATCCATGCCGCTGCTGGTCCGCATTACTGCTTTGCCTCGGTGGGCCTTCGTGGTGGGACTGACCGCGCTGCTAGTTGGCGGGCTCTTGCTCAGTAACCCCCTAGGCGGGGTCCTGCTGCTGATTTTGGCCACCTTTATTGGCTGGCTCCTCTTGCTGTCCTGGCCCGTCGTAGCCCCTACTGGGCGGCTCTTGCGCCTGCTGGTCGTGCTTGCCGTGGCCGGCGTGGGTATTTCCCAGATCGTTGGGTAGCCCCCTAAATGAAAATGGTTTTCATTTCGTATTAAAGTGTGGCTATGCCTCTTCTCTTCGCCGTCCTGACCGTTGCAGCTACTGCCCTTGGCGGGATCGTTGCCTTGAAAGCCAAGGATCGCTTGCACTTGATTTTGGGCTTGTCCGGAGGAGTACTTCTCGGACTTGTTGCCTTTGATCTGCTTCCGGAAATTTTTGAACTCAACACGGATACCTTCGGTCGAGTTCCCGTCGTGATGTTGGCCTTTGTTGCCGGATTTCTTGGACTGCACATTCTTGAACGCAGTGCGGGCGTCCACGAGCCACCCGATTCGGACTACGGCCAGCACTCGCACGCGCATACACGCGTGGGTTGGTTGGGCGCCGGTGGACTTGCACTGCACTCGTTCTTTGATGGTGTCGCGATCGGTTTGGGATTTCAAATCTCCCAAGGCATTGGTTTAGCCGTTGCCTTCGCTGTTTTAACTCATGACTTTGCCGATGGTCTGAACACGGTGGGCATCATGTTGCGTCATGGCAATGATCGCAAACATGCGATCCGGATGTTGGCCGCCGATGCACTAGCACCTGCACTCGGAGTGGTCAGCACGTTGTTCTTCACGGTTCCTGATTCGGTCCTCGCGATTTATCTTGGCGTCTTTGCCGGCTTCTTGACCTACCTGGCCGCCGCCGACATCCTCCCCGAAGCCCACAGCCGCCACCCAGCTCGGCTGACACTGGTCTCGACCGGGGTAGGAGTCCTGGCCATGTGGGGCGTCGTGGCGGTGGTGGCATGAGTCAGCGATCGACCAAACAACGCACTGCCATCGCCGAACTCCTGACGGCTGGAAGTCAGTTTCAAAGCGCCCAAGAGATCTTTGCTCAACTACGCACCAGCGCCGCCCCCGTCGGACTGACCACGGTCTATCGCAGTTTGCAAGGACTGGTGGAAGCCGGCGAAGTCGATGTCATCCGACGCGATGATGGCGAGATGGTCTACCGCCGATGTGCAGGAACCGCGCACCACCACCACTTGGTATGTCGAACCTGTGGTCGCACCGTCGAAGTGGAAGGTCCTGACGTGGAACGTTGGGCACACGATGTGGCATCAACCAATGAATTTACTGATGTAAGCCACGTCGTCGAAATTTTTGGCGTCTGTAGCACCTGCCAGCCTTAAGCGTTGGGTTGTGCCCCGCCATAACGGCGATCGCGCGATGCGTACTGCTCCACCGCACGCCACAGGTGTCGGCGATCCACATCCGGCCACAGTTCATCAAGAAAGACAAATTCCGCGTACGCGCTTTGCCACAGGAGGAAGTTGCTGATTCGCTGCTCACCCGAGGTGCGCACAAACAGGTCAACATCGGGCATATCTGGCTCGTCCAAGTATTTGGCGAAGGTGCGCTGATCCACCCGCTTGGGATCGAGGCGACCTGCCTTAACGTCGGCGGCCAGGGCCGCGGCGGCGTCCGCAATTTCGGCCCGTCCGCCGTAGTTCACACACATCGTCAGGGTCAAGACATCGTTTTTTGCCGTCATACGCTCGGCAGATTCGAGTTCATCAATGACCGACTTCCACAGCTTCGGTCGCCGGCCAGCCCACCGCACGCGAACACCCATGGCGTCCATTTCGTCGCGACGACGACGAATGACATCACGATTGAAGCCCATCAGGAATCGGACCTCATCGGGTGATCGCTTCCAGTTCTCGGTGGAAAAGGCGTACGCCGAAACGTGGGTGACACCGATCTCGATGGCACCTTGCACCACATCAAGTAACGCCGCTTCGCCGGCCTCATGTCCAGCAGTGCGCGCTAGGCCACGCTCTTTGGCCCATCGCCCGTTGCCATCCATCACAATCGCTACGTGCTTGGGCACCAACTCTGAATCAATCACCGGAGCAATCGCACCGCTGGGGTGAGGTGGTGGTGACTGGAATTGGCGCTTCACGACTCTCCTGGTGGCGGTGTATCGACATCCTGCACCTGCTCAGTGCGATCAACTAACCGTAGTGAACGTAGCCCTGATTCCAAGTGATACTGAGCAAATGCAGCCGTCAGTCCAGCGACTTCACGCCGCGTGCGTTCGTCGGATGCATCGGCCACAGCCCAGTCGCTCGACAGCAAAGCGCCAATGAGCTCCAGGCTTTGCGGCGCCGGGTTGGCGGCCCCAGCCGGGCGGCAGTTCGGGCACACCACTCCCCCTGCGCTCAACGCGAACGCGCGATGCGGGCCCGGCACACCGCACTTGGCACAGTCGTCAAAGGCCATGGCCCATCCGGCCACCGCCATGGAGCGCAAGAGATAGGCGTCCAAGATCAAACCGGGTGCGTGTTCCTGCTTACTCAAGGCACGCAAGCCACCGAGCAACAGCATGTATTGATCAACTGCTGGTTCACGTTCGTGATTGGTCAATCGTTCAGCGATTTCCAACATGGCGCTACCGGTGGTGTAGCGGCCGTAATCGCGCGAGATGTCACCGCCGAACGCGTCGTGGGTGATCACCTGGGTGACGGTGTCGAGATTGCCGCGCCCTTGATGAAACTGGACGGCTACGTGAGCGAATGGCTCTACGCGTGCACCGAAACGCGAATTGGTTTTACGAACGCCCTTAGCAACAGCGCGCACTTGTCCAAAGTGATGCGTCAAAAACGTGACAATGCGATCGGCTTCACCCAACTTGTGGGTGCGAAGCACGATCGCATCGTCACCATAACTCTTCAGCAGGTCACCGCTTTATCGCTGCGCGCGATTGACCGCACTAATGACGGCCTTGAGGGATGCGGTCACGATGTTGGCATCGATTCCCACGCCCCAAAAGACTTCGCCAGCCACCGAGCACTCCAGGTACGCGGCTGCTCGGGCATCGCCACCAGCTGACAACGCGTGTTCGTGGTAATCCAGCACGCGAACGTCAAAACCCTTGCTGGACAAAGCTCCAACGAAGGCAGCGATCGGGCCGTTGCCGGTTCCATGAATGGTCTGCTCTTCGCCGTCGAGGAAAATCGTGGCTTGGAGCGAGTCCAATTGGTCAACGGCTGCCACATTTTGGTGACCCTTGAGTGACAGGCGACCCCACTGAGCGTCTGTTGAGGGCAGGTACTCATCGTTGAAGATGGTCCAGATTTCCTCAGCACTGATTTCGCCACCATCGGTGTCAGCGCGATGTTGAACCACACCCGAGAACTCAATTTGCAGACGTCGTGGCAGATCCAAGCTGTGCTCAGACTTCAACAGGTAGGCCACGCCACCCTTGCCGGACTGGCTGTTGACGCGAATGACCGCTTCGTACGAGCGACCCAAGTCTTTCGGGTCAATGGGCAGGTACGGAACACCCCAGACGATCTCGTCCACCGTCTTGCCGGCGGCTTCAGCATCCACGGCCATGCGCTCAAAGCCCTTCTTGATCGCGTCTTGGTGCGATCCAGAAAAAGCGGTATAGACCAAGTCGCCTGCATAAGGGTGGCGCTCGTTAACGGGGAGTTGGTTGCAGTACTCGACCGTGCGACGAATCTCGTCAATGCCGGTGAAGTCGATCATGGGGTCAATGCCCTGCGAGAACAGGTTCAAGCCCAAGGTGACTAAGCAGACATTGCCCGTGCGCTCGCCGTTACCGAACAAGCAACCCTCGATCCGGTCAGCACCGGCCATGTAGCCCAGTTCCGCGGCCGCCACTCCAGTTCCCCGGTCATTGTGTGGGTGCAGCGACAAGATCACGTTCTCGCGGTAAGCCAGATTGCGGTGCATCCACTCGATTTGGTCGGCGTAGACGTTGGGGGTGGCCATTTCAACCGTGGCTGGCAGGTTGACGATCACCTTGCGGTCATGCGTGGGTTGCCAAATGTCGTTCACGGCATTGACAACCTCAACGGCATAGTCAAGTTCCGTGCCCGTGAAGGATTCAGGTGAATACTCAAAGAACACATTGGTGTTGCTCGAGACTTCATCAGCGTACTTTTGAACCAAGCGCGCACCTTGCAGGGCGATGTCTTTGACTGCTTCTTTGTCAGCGTTAAAAACCACACTGCGTTGCAGAGTCGACGTCGAGTTATAGACGTGCATGATCGCGCTTGAACACCCATCAATGGCTTCAAAGCTTCGAGCGATGAGGTGGTCGCGCGCTTGCGTCAACACCTGAATCGTGACGTCGTCGGGAATGTGATCGCCTTCGATCAGTTCGCGAACGAAATCAAAGTCGGTCTGGGAAGCAGATGGAAATCCGACTTCAATTTCCTTGTAACCCATGCGCACCAAGAGCTCAAACATGCGCATCTTGCGAGCGGGGGTCATCGGGTCAATCAGGGCCTGGTTGCCATCGCGTAGGTCAACTGAGGACCAGATGGGGGCCTTGGTGATGACCTTGTTGGGCCACGTGCGATCGGGCAGCACGATGGGGGCAAACGGAACGTACTTATGAATGGGCATCCCGCTGGGGGTTTGTACTGGATCTTTACTGCGGTTCACTTCGAGCTCCTGGCTAGGTCTGGGGCGACCGGTACGCCTATCTACCGTGGCGAGGAGACCGGCCTAGGAGCGAGCCTCACCACGGTTAATAAGCAAGAGGTACTGGTTCCGCATGAGATCTAGCCTACACGACAGTCAGGGTGCGAATGGAAGTCCCCTGCGAGGCATTACGGGAGTCTGCGTAGAAATAGGCGCGGTATTGGACCGTGCCGCGCGATGTCCCGTAGGCCGGGAATGAGTAGGTATTGCGTGACGTCACGCGAGTGGTGCGCAAACTGACCCACTTCGATCCCACCTTCTTTTGCAAGACCAGCTTGGATCCCACCTTTGAGGGCGAAACCGTTCCGTAGAAGACGCTTCGTCCACCCTTGGAGATCGTGTAGGGCTTCATCTTGGCTGTGATCAGTGGGCGTACCAACACCTTGGGACCCGAGTACCAATTCGACGTCGTCGGTAACAGACCTAAGTCGCCGCCAAATCCCCAATAGAAGTCAGCATTCACACTCGGCTTTTGAACACACGAGGCAATGCCCACACTGTTCGTACGCGCAGTGCAGACAACTTTCCAGCCACCGAGGTAGCGGTACAACTTCACCGTTCGATTCACCTGAGGCTGACCGGCTTGGGTGAGCTTGGTCGTCAAGGTCACCGACTGACCAGAAGTGATGGTCCTCGCTGAGCGGGCCAACGACATGGCCGTGGCTTGGCGAACTGCGCAATCACCAAGCACGGCGCCACATGCATCCACCAACCCGCCC
>CALQPL010000088.1 GCA_943332445.1 Bifidobacterium breve | reverse complement strand
CAATCCACGGTGAAATCCCGGCGGGTTTCTTGCGCTCGTTTGATGAAATCACCACGGAGTTTGGCTCGAGTGGTCTGAGGCGGCTCAACTTGCGCCAAGGCAATCTCGGCTTCTGAGGTAACGGTCTTCACCAACCCTCGGCGCTGCGATAGGTAGTACAGACCCCTGCTCTGATTGATGTCGTGATACGCGAGGTCAATCTGCGCGATACGCGGCGACGACAACGCAAGGTCGTGCTTAATGCTGTAGCGCTCAACGAGTTGCAGTTTGTTCACCCAATCAATTTCGCTAGCCACGGCGGCGAGATCGTCCTTCTCCACAGCGTCGAGTGTGCGTTCCCACAGGTCCAAGACCTTGGCAACCGTTCCCACCGCAATTTCGCGCCGGTGCGCAAACTCGAAGGCCCGTTCAAAGAATTCACGTTGCATATCAAGTGCGGAGAGTTCGCGACCATTACTCAGTCGAACTGTCTTCTTGCCGGTGATGTCATGACTGATTTCACGAATCGCGCGAATGGGGTTTTCTAAGGTCAGGTCACGCAGCACGACCCCGGCTTCGATCATGCGCAACACCAGATCAGTGGCACCGACTTTGAGCATGGTGGTGGTTTCGCTCATATTGGAATCGCCCACGATGACATGGAGTCGTCGATAGCGCTCGGCGTCTGCGTGCGGTTCATCCCTGGTATTGATGATGGGCCGCGAGCGAGTCGTGGCCGAAGAAACGCCCTCCCACATGTGTTCTGCGCGCTGACTAAGGCAGAACGTGGCACCTCTTGGTGTGGTCAAGACTTTGCCAGCTCCTGCGATGAGCTGTCGACTGACAAGGAATGGAATGAGTACGTCGGAGAATTTTGAAAAGTCACCCTGGCGTGCAATGAGGTAGTTCTCGTGACACCCGTATGAATTACCCGCAGAATCGGTGTTGTTCTTGAATAAGAAAATCTCGCCAGTAACACCTTCGTCCTGCAAACGGCTTTGAGCGTCACGAGCAAGATCTTCGAGAATGCGTTCCCCCGCCTTATCATGAGCGACGAGCTGTTCGATGTCGTCGCATTCGCCTGTTGCGTACTCGGGATGCGATCCGACATCGAGATACAAGCGAGAACCGTTGGCTAGGAATACGTTGGAGCTGCGACCCCACGACACGACACGGCGAAACAGATAGCGGGCGACCTCGTCGGGCGAGAGCCGACGGTGACCTTCAAAAATGCAGGTCACGCCAAATTCGGTCTCGATGCCAAAGATTCGCCGATCCATACCGACACACTAGGCATTCCCAGCAGGCATGTCATGCCGTAATGGGGCGCCTACTTCAGTGAATTCAGCACTTCGTCGAGACGGTCACCGGTGATGCGTTGGAACAACCGGCGATTACGGGTTCGATCCAACACTGCGACCTCCAACTGGCCTGCCGGAATCGGGCTTCCAGCATCTGGCATTGCGGCGTCCAGGTCAGAGCTATCCCCGTCGGCCGGGCGTGGATCTGCCGATGATCGTCCGGCGTTCATGGCTGCCACGGCTACTTGCAACGCCTCTGGGAAGGCAAGTCCTGACGTGTAGGTCTGGGACAAGGCGGCAGTAATGGCTTCAGCCGAACCTCCCATGGCTACAAAACCGTGCTCGTCGGCCACCGACCCGTCGAACGTCAATCGATACATCTGATCCTCGGCGGCGCTCTCCCCTACCTCAGCGACAACAATCTCCACTTCAAACGGCTTGGGGTTTTCGGTAAAGATTGTGCCCAGAGTCTGGGCGTAGGCATTGGCCAGACCGCGTCCGGTGACGTCTTTGCGATCGTAGGAATACCCGCGGGTGTCTGCAAGGCGCACCCCGGCCACCCGAAGGCTTTCAAACTCGTTGTATTTACCGACCGCGGCGAACGCAATTCGGTCATAAATCTCGCTGATCTTGTGCAATGCACGCGAAGGGTTTTCGGCCACAAAAGCGATCCCATTGGCGTATTGGATGACCACGACACTGCGCCCACGAGCGATTCCCTTACGGGCGTAGTCGGCCTTGTCTTTGATGATCTGTTCGGGAGAAACATAAAACGGCATGCTCATCAGCGATCGCCCCCAGCTCCGCGAGAGCCACCAGAGTCCCCAGTGCGACTCACGATCAATTCGCGAATGATTGGTTCAAGTTCTTCGTCCGTCAAGCGGCGATAGCCATCCCTGTCAACAACCGTCACGATCGGGAAGATCCCTCGGGTCAAGTCGGGTCCACCAGTAGCTGAATCATCATCAGCGGCGTCGTACAGGGCTGCAACGGCGATTCGCGTCGCATCAGCCTGTGCCATACCTGGTGACCACAACTTCTTCAGGGCACCACGAGCAAACATCGATCCCGAACCGATTGAGTGGTGGTCATGTTCCTCGTAGCGACCACCGGTGACGTCGTAAGAAAAAATGCGTCCGGTTTGTTCGCTTAAGTCAAAACCTGCAAACAAGGGAACAACTGCCAGTCCTTGCATGGCCATACCTAGATTGGAACGCAGCATGGAAGCAAGGCGATTGGCTTTGCCGTCCAGGGACAGCAACACTCCCTCAATCTTTTCGTAGTGCTCAAGTTCTACTTGAAACAATCGAACAATCTCTAGGGCCACACCAGCGGTACCTGCTATACCAATGCAGGAGTAGTCATCCGTGGCGAACACCTTTTCAATGTCGCGACTCGCGATGACATTTCCCATGGTGGCGCGTCGATCTCCGGCCATGACAATGCCGTCCGCGCATTTGAGGGCAACGATGGTCGTGCCATGCGGAACTTCGACCGGGGAGGTGCTGGCAATGTTGCCCATGGACCGCCCCGACGGCAGGAGCGATGGATCATGTAGGCGCAAGAAATCAGTGAATGAACTCACGCCGGGGGTCATGTAAGCCCCAGAAAGACGACCTTCGTTGTGGCTCATTGCCCACCCTTTTGCACAAAGGAAGCGATGAATTCGGCAGCGTTGGTCTCCAGCACGCCATCGATTTCGTCCAAAATGGCGTCGACGTCATCATCGAGTTGGTCACGCCGTGCCTCTGCTGTGGGCTGGGTGACCTCGTCCTCGAGGGGTTCGTCAGCCGCCCGCTCGGTTCGACGTTGAGATTCCCGTTCGCTCATGATCGGCTCCTTCGTGCTCAGGTGCTCCCAGCCTAGTGCCCACGCTGGGATCTGGACCTCAATTCTCAGCGCCTGACGATGGAGGGCGGTTCTTTTCGGGCTTTGGCATAGGGCAACGAGCAGCAAACCTTAAGGGCGTCTTAGGACTTTTGGGGATCAATGTTTAGGGGTCTATGACCGATGATTAACCCATGAAGCGCAAAGCGGTAACCGCATCCATCGACCGAGCCAAGCAGCGCGATCGCACGACTGCACTGTCATCACGGCTGGGAGCGACCGTCATGGTTGGGGCCACTGCGGCCACGGCCTTAGGTGCGGCTGCACTGGCCAACACCGCAAAAGCAGCTGAGGTGACGAAAGCCAATCAGCAATTAGCACAATTAGCAGCAACCCAACAACCAAGTTCGGTGTTCCCCGCTCCTGCGCAAAGCGTGGCTCCAGCGCCAACGTCCTCGAAGTCCACGGCCACCACCGTGGCACCCAAGACCGCCAGCAAGTCGACCACCAAGAAGTCAACGACTTCGCGCTCAACCACACCCAAGCGCACAGTGCGCAAAACGGTGAAGATCAAGCCCTACATTCCCCCGCCCGCTCCACCCGCGCCATCAGGTAAGTCCAACGGTTCTTAAGGATGGCGAACCACGACCTCGCTAGTCGAACGATCACCACGCCAGGAATAGCCACGTGGGTGGATTGGACCTGTGACGTCTCAACGTGGGTGCAAGACGTCACCCTCTTGGATGAAGCCAGCGCGATTGTTCGTTCCGTGATGCTTGATGTCGAAATGGCAGCCAGCCGATTTCGCGAGGATTCGGAAGTCATCGGGTTGATGAGCGGTCAACCGCGCGAAGGATCTCCTGCCCTCATCGCCATGATCACAGCAGCGGTCGAAGCTGCCGAAGCAACTAACGGCCTTCTTGATCCCACGCTCGGTCGCATCATGCGCGCGTGGGGGTACAGCGCTGAGGTCCCTCAGCAAGTGGTCCCTCAACCATCCATCGTTCTTGACCGAGCATCCACCTGGAAGGACATCCACATCGACAACAACGTGGTGTCTGTTCCGCAGGGAGTACTTATTGACCTTGGCGCCACGGCCAAGGCTTGGGCCAGCGATCGCGCTAGTCAGCGCGTCTGGGAAGAGTTGAACGTCCCTTGTGTGATTGGCATTGGTGGAGACCTAGCCATCGCGGGTCCCGCAGATTTCCGGACGATCGTTGAGGTCGCAGAGTCACCCACAGATGTCGCGGTTGCTGTTCTCGTTGGACCTGGTGGTTTGGCAACGTCATCCACAGTGCGTAGGACGTGGAAGGTCCAGAGTGCAACGGCTCACCACATCATCGATCCTCGAACGCTAGCTCCTGCCGTTGGAATGTGGCGTACGGCAACAGTCATGGCCGCTACCTGCGTTGCAGCCAATCACGCAGCGACTGCCGCCATCGTTATGGGTGAGCCCGCGCGTCGGTGGCTGGCGAGCCTGCAACTGCCAGCCCGCTTAATCGCGCAAACTGACGAAGTGACCTATACCGGCGACTGGCCACAGGATCGAGAACTCGCATGAATACCTTGTGGTTCCTTGACCGCTCAAGCGGGTTTGTCCTCTTGGTGTTGTTCACTATTTCCCTGACCCTGGGGGTGTTGGCAACCCGTCGCCGCAACCCCACATCCCCTGCTCGACTGTTGTCCCAGGACCTTCACGTGCGGGTAACGAGCGCGGCGCTGGGCCTGCTGGTCGTGCACGTGGTCACAGCAGTTCTGGACTCGTACGTCGACATCACGCCCATTGATGTCCTAGTGCCTTTCCGTGGCGGGTATGAGCCCTTCTGGCTGGGTCTGGGCACGTTGGCCCTCGACTTGATCTTGCTGGTGTTGCTGACCACGTTTATACGAGCCCGCGTCCAAGAACGAACCTGGCGCATCTTCCACGTTCTCTCCTACGCAGGCTGGGCCATGTGCCTCTTTCACGCATTTGGCACGGGCACCGACGCCCGGACTTCGTGGGGCTTAAGCATCATCATCGGATCGGCCGTTGTGGGTTTGAGCGCTTCACTATGGCGCCTATCCATCGTCTTAACTGGCGCGAACACGATCGGTTCGCCACCCGTTGCCGGCCATGATGCCCACAAGGGCGAGGTGTCGTTGTCGTGAAATCCCTCACCTTTGGTGCAACACATGAACCGGTGCTCCTTGCGGGAATTGGCAATCCCAATGTCTTTGAAGGATCCATGACATTGGCGAATCATCGCGCTCTTCATGGTTCACCGCTTCCTGCGGGACGAAGAACCAAACGAAGTGTGGATGAGGCCATTGTTGCTTTGCAGCGCGATGGAGTCCGTGGGCGAGGTGGAGCAAATTTCCCCTTCGCCATCAAGTT
>CALQPL010000087.1 GCA_943332445.1 Bifidobacterium breve | reverse complement strand
GGCGGGTTGGTTTTTCCGCGGTCAACTTGCAGCGCAGTTACTGTCGCAACGATTCCACTCGCCACATACGAGGCGGGCCATGTGGGCGCCGAGGTTGGACCAGTAAACACGGAATCGTCAAAGGTCAAAACAACGGATGTGCGATTCGCTCGCTTCAACCACGAGGCCGTCGTCGTGGCCAGTTCCGCAATTGATGCTGTGCCCGCTTTGCGGTTGGGCTTGCTCGACAACGTCGGGTCGCCACCACCCACCAAGGTGATGGACGAACCGTTGTCTACGACGTGAGTCGAAATTCGTGTGTCCGAACCCAAGGTCGCCAATGCTGCAATTCCGGTGATCAATTTGGCCGTCGACGCTGGGCCTTGCGGCTTGTTTTCTTTGCGCGCATAGAGCTGTTGACCGGTTTGGCCATCGACAATGACCACCGATACATCCTTGCCAAGGGAAGGCGAAGCCAAAACGCGTTGCAGGGCCTTGGTCAGACCAGCGGTGGTGGGAGCAGGCGACTTCACCGTCGTGCTGGGGTTAAGAACGGGGACGACCTGACCGCTTTGTGGCAGCGCTGGAACGGTGGCTTCATCGGCATAGGTCCGTTGGGTCAATGCTCGGTTAATCGGTCCGTTGATCACACCGAAAGCATCGAGGGCAACGACCGCACCCGTCACCAGTGCGAGCACTCCGATGAGGAGTCCTCGTGAGTTCGGCACTCAACTTCTCCTGTGCAGTCTGATGAGGGAAAGAAAAACAGTGAAGATCAACAACTAGGGACGCGAGGCACCAAACAGCGAGGCTCGGTTAATCGATGAGACCCGAACAAAGCCACCAGTAAAGGGAGCTTCAATCATCTGGCCATTTCCGATGTACAGGCCCACATGGTGAATAGATCGGTATTCAGTCAAATCATTGGCGAAAAAGACCATGTCGCCCGGGCGGATATTGGCCAAAGAAATCTTTTTCCCCGTTGCATATTGAGCAACCGACCAGTGTGGCAGTGAGACACCGGACTGACGCCAGGCCATCATGACCAAACCAGAACAGTCGAAGCTCGCCGGCCCATCGGCTGCCCACAGATAGGGCTTCCCGATTTGGGCCCGTGCATAGGCGACAGATTTGGCAGCACCCGCCTTCGTTCCGCGCTGTCGCCCCTCCGGAACATTGGCCGGCATTCCCAGCAAGATGCCGCGAGGGATATCAAGGTTGCCGCCATCGCCGGCACCATTTTGGGCGGCTTCAGCAGCCGCACGAGCTGCTAGGCCGGCCGCACGTTGGGCCGCCAAGCGCTCACTACGCGAGGAAAGCAGGGCAACTTGAGCCCGCAGTTGGTTCTGCTGCGCTACTAACTCATTTGCTTGACGCTGTTGTTCATCAACCAGGCCTTGGGCCTGATCACGAGAAGTCTTCACCCGATCGGTGGCTGCTTGCTGATCAGCCAGAGCTTGAGCAGCTTGACCCTTCAATACCAACGCAGCAGCACGAGCCACGTTCACTCGACGCAGCGCTGTGGATTGGCGATCACCGAGAACATTGATCGTTGATGCCTGGTCGATGAGGTCTTGCGGTCCGTTGGCACTGAGCATCGAACTCACGCGCGCGATGTCACCACCGCTTCGATAGGCGGCTGAAGCAAACCGATTGAGTTCAGTTTCAGTGGCAGCTGCCTTTTGATCCGCTGCTGCCGCCTCACTGGCTGCGGCATCTGATTTTTGCTTGGCTTGTTCTTCTTGATAAACAGCTGCGTTGTACAACTCAGAAGCGTTGGCCAGGTTCGCACCGAGCGTGACTAACTTGGCTGACGACGCAGAAATCTTGGTTTGTAATGCGGCGACTCGACCTCGCGCGGCTTGTGCCTTGGCACGGGCTTCATTGACCGTGCGCTTACTGGGGATGGTCTTGTCATTAGCTAGACCTGTTGCGCCAAGAGCCGTCCCACTCAATGTCGTGGGGATCAGCAAGACAACGGCGACCGCAACAGCGGTAATCGCCTTGCTGTGGACGCGCACAGATCCTCCAGGCCGCGATGGGAAAGTGGCGCCCTAGAGCGCCGCGACCAACCCCAGACTACCGCCCTGGCCTAAAAAAGCCACCCGCGAACCACTGTGGCCCCATGGGCAACAGGGTGATTTCCGGCCCCGAGGCTTCGGTTTTAGGTATCTGACAGCGGACGCCCCTGAGCGTCCGTGGTAATTCCAGAGCCGACCAAGATCAGGATTCCTTCAATAAATCCCCATATTGCACCAAAACCAAAGGTGACGAGGGTGACCACAATCTGTGCAATCCCGATGCCAATGTAACCAAGGTAAAAGCGGTGAATGCCCAATCCGCCAATCAGGATTCCGAGAATTCCGGCAACGATTTTGCTCTTCGGCGGATTGGCGACACCGCCGTAGCCCATTGGGCTTGGCATTGGGGGCGGGGGCGGAACTGACCCGGGGGCACGAGGCACCCACTGCGATCCGTTCCACTCAAACTGGCCGTCTGGGCTAATCGTCACGAAGTTTTCCCTTGTGAGAAGTAACGTTAATTCACGTTAGCACTCACAGGTCTGTATCTGCTTGAAGTCCGATCCGAACTACACGATGATCGTGGTGGCCGCGCTCGTGACGGTACTTGTGCCCGCACTATTCGTAGCTACCAAACGGACCTTGATGTATTGACCTCGGTCCGCCGTTACCAAGCGATACGTCGAAGCAGTCGCTCCGCTAATCGCGACGTATGTACCGGTAGAAGTAGTGGCACGGAACCACTGGTAGGTGAACGTGAGCGGCGCGCTTCCAGTGGTGCCCGAAGTCGATGCCGTCAGGCGACTGCCCACTGTCTTGGTGCCGGAAATGCTTACTTGCGCAACCGGGGCAAGGCCTAAGACGATTCCTGTTGCCGCGCTGGTAGCGGTCGAAGATCCGCCACTGTTTGTCGCCGTCGCCCTCACCTTGAGGTAACGGCCTACATCAGACGATGTCAGAACGTAAGTGGACCTCGTCGCGTTGGTGATGTTGGAGTACGAGCCGGTTGAAGTCGTTGCCCGAGTCCACTGGTAGGTCCACGACGTCACCGCACCACCGGTAGTAGCCGAGGTATCAGCGGTCAATGTCGCCTTGTCAACGAGGGATCCGGTGATACTCACAGCAGCAACGGGCTTAGCTGGAACAACCGGAGCGCCCACCTTGGTGTTAACCGATGCCGTCAATGCTGCATTGAAAGTGTCAGTGGTGTTGGCGTTGAACTTCGGTCCATACATTCCATTGGCAGCAGCGGTGTATTTATAAGAGTTCAGCGAAGACAAACTTCCTCGGTCCGTGCCGAATCCACTCATCCACGGGCCACCGGACGCACCACCGGTCATCGTGCAGGTGGTCAGACCCCAGGTGGTGTTGTTATTTGAGGAATCCTGCGCGATGGCACCTGAGCAATAGGTCAGGTCAGCACCCGCATAGGGGGCGGCGGCCGGGTAGCCAAAGGCATACGCCTGGTCACCTGCTGCAGTAAAGCCGGGCACGGCCAGGGGGAACGCTCCCACCGTCGTATCGAGCTGGCTGGTGCCGTTCTTGCCACCGACACCCATCACCGCAAAACCCCAGTCGTAGTTCGTCGCTTGATTAGTGAATCCAGTCTGACTGGTGAACCCGTAGTGACCGACCAAAGCGGTTGCGGTCCAACAACCGTACGTCGTTAGAGCACAGTCTTGGTTCGGGTTGGAGTCATAGTCGGGGTAGAACATGAAGTTGGTGACAAAAGCTTGCGTTGCATTGTCATAAATGCAGTGGCCCGCAGTGAGCACGACGGAGCGCGATGCATCAGATTCTTGAACCACTGACCCGGAACAGACATAGCGGGAGGCTCCAACACTGAAGAACACTTTGCCGGTGGCTGCCAGGGCTAGTCCACCATCAACCCAGGAGCTGCCCGTCGAGTTTGTCACGTAGGAGGCCGCAGCGATACTGGCTGGTTTGATCGCTTTGGTCGCGGGCGTGGCAGTAACCCTGCGGCCGACCTTGCTGCCCTTGTCAAAGGTGTAGTCCAACGACTGAGCACTGGCCATGTTTGACGGAGTCCAATAGGACACCACCCGCTGATGCTGACTGCTCTGGGACTTCGCGCTGGCGCTGGTGACAGGCACCAACACGAGGGCGACTACAGAAGTAGCTACAAGGGCGGCTTGGAATTTACGGCTCGGGCTCAAAATACGCATGTATATAAGGTACGCGCACTCCCAAGGATGTGCCAGAAGAGGCTGATCCGGTAGGGCAATGCCTCACCTGATCAGCCTAACCTCCCCAGGTGTACACCGCTCAACAAGCAAGAGATGGGGTCTTTTGCGCCAGCCCTACTTATCGCATCTAGTGCGCGGGCCGCCACCCCTCCCCTGTATTCGGGGCTGTTATCGCCCGAAACAATAAGGGCATTCGTTTGAGCACCGACCAAGGAGAACCATGGAATTTGACGTCTTTATCGAAATCCCCAAGGGAACGCGGAACAAGTACGAACTTGACCACGAGACCGGGCGAATTCGACTAGACCGCATGCTCTTCACCGCCACGATGTACCCCGAGGACTACGGATTCATTGAAAATAGTCTGGGGGAAGACGGTGATCCTTTGGACGCTCTGGTGCTTCTTGATGAACCAACATTTCCTGGCTGCCTCATCCTGTGTCGCGCCGTGGGCATGTTCCGCATGAGCGATGAAAAGGGTGGAGACGACAAGGTCTTGTGTGTCCCAGCCCACGACCCTCGCATGACGCGCTTTAAGGATCTAGAAGACGTCGAGAAGTTTGAGCTCCTCGAAATCCAGCACTTCTTTGAAACCTACAAGGACCTCGAGCCCGGTAAGTCTGTTGAAGGCGCGACCTGGGTGGGCCGCGAGGAAGCGGAAGCGGAAATCCATCGCTCCTACGAACGCTTCAAGAACGCCCAGCACTAATCAGCGCTTAATGGTTAAGGCCCCACTCACATGAGCGGGGCCTTAACCATGTGGGGCCGCCTCCGAGAATCGAACTCGGGACCTACGCATTACGAGTGCGTCGCTCTAGCCGACTGAGCTAAGGCGGCGTCCATCAGTTTCCTGATGAAGCGCTGAGCATACCTGCGTACACAGCGCCTGAGTAAACCTGGTTAGACAACCGTGAAAGTCCACTGCGCGGTGTAGACACCAGCGCCTGTTGACGTAGGGGCAACCAAACGCAAGGTACCCACCAACGCCACTGTTCCCACTCCACCAGGAGAGGTGGCAAGGATGTGCGGACCGCCCTTGAGGCCGTCGCTTCCGGTAGCACCCGGGGCGTACATTCCCTCCGACGGAATCTCATTGACCGTGACAGGCATCGTTGCTGCTGAGCTACCAGGGGAATAGACCTTGGCCACATCAACGAATGACAAATTCTGTCCATTAATTCCGGCCGTTCGACCGTCCGTAAAGTCAGACGCCGACGCGTAGCAAATCCAGTCTTGGGAATTGGATCGGGTGTCGATGATGGTGATGCCGCCCGCCGGGGCAGCCACGGTTCCTAGATCTGCGTCAGCAG